>JBBILM010000041.1:0-16647 GCA_037444915.1 Nitrospirota bacterium
CCCCTCTTTTTAGAGGGGAAGTTAAGACTACCCATTCAATATGAGAAAGAGCCAAATTATTTGAACCTTTGTATAATTAAGCAATACAAAAAAAATAACGTTAGCCTTCTGCTCCTGAGTCATTGGTAAAGTCATTATTCAGACTGCTCAGGAACAGTCTTGCCAAATAAAATCAAATTTTCGCACGCAATTTGATAGCCATCTTCACAGGATCTTTTAATGTCTTGAATTGCGTCAGAGACTCCCATACGGTAAAGGATGTATCCCCTGTTATTATAAGCAATCTTATTATCATCTATGTCAATCGCAGATGTAAAATCCTTGATAGCAAGATCTGTTTCATTCAGCTCAAGATATGCAAGACCTCTTATCACATAGACATCCGAATAATCCGGTCTTAACTTTTCTGCCTTATTAAACTGTTGAATCGCCTCGCGAAACCTTCCTGATTCGAGATAAAACTGGCCAAGGTTTAAATGAGGTCTGAATTTCGCCTCTGATTTATTGATCACATCATTCCATAAAATAATATCATTCTGCCAGACAGAGTTTCTCACATGCGCCGATAAAAACAAAATAAAAACAAGCGGCACTAAACATTTACCTCTGAGCAGGCCTTGATTAAAAAATCGCATATTAATCTTTTCTTTGCAAGTTCCGGAGCACTTTTGAAAAAATGTCTGATCTGATATTTAAATAAATCACCGGGTTAGTCTTGCCTTTAGTGTTTTTCATATACTCTCTGCATTCATCTATTATAAAAAATATTGGCATGTTCAGCAATTCATCTAAAGATTGCAAAAACTCGCTGATTCAGTGGATTGAGCGAGACTTGATTCTTTATTGTTGATTAATGATAGGATAAATGTGTCATATTATAGGTCCATGTCATAAGTGAACAATATTATTTAATAACTTGATGAGGTGATTATGAAAAAACTGATAAGCTATTTTGGCAGGGGAATGATAGCAATAGTGCCTCTTGCCATTACGTTATATACCTTTTATTTTATCTTTGTGAAAATAGACGGGCTGATAAACTTCCCCGTGCCTGGTGTTGGATTTTTGCTCGCAATTTTTCTCGTTATCTTTGTCGGCTTTCTCGCATCTAATATATTTACAACAAGGCTTCTTAGTTTTGTGGAGCGGATGTTTGAGAAAATTCCACTCGCAAAAATGCTGTACAACTCCACTAAAGACCTCCTCAGCGCCTTTTTAGGGGATAAAAAGAGTTTTGAAAAGCCGGTACTTGTTACAATTATTCCTGGTAGCAACGTAAAAGTGCTCGGATTTATTACCAAAGAAAGCCTTATCTCGTGGGGCGTAGCTGATGAAGTTGCGGTTTATTTACCCCAATCATATAACTTCGCCGGCAATCTCATTGTTGTACCCAGGCAACAAATAGCCTTATTAAACGTGAGCAGCAGCGAGGTAATGGCATTTATAGTTTCAGGCGGCATTACAGAGACCAAATAAAAAAGACAGGCGATTCTTCGCCTGTCTTCAAAAATAGCTCGTTATAAAGACTTTTATCTGTTCATGCCGCGTTACGAATGCATTTGCAGGGTTAATCCAAAAATGCATGACCCGGTCATGAATTTATTTGCACTTGTCAGAGGTGCCCTGCCTCTTTGAAGGAACTGCTCATGTCGGCACACCAAGCCTTGGAAGTATAATCCACTGTAAAACAACCCATATCAATACAATGCCGGCGCCAAACAACAGGTCGCTCATGCCTTCTCGCCTGACTTCTCTGTATTTTTAGCAGGTTTTATATTTTCATAGTCAACAAACTCAATAATAGCCATAGGAGCCCTGTCATTTACCCGCTGCCTGGTCTGTACTATCCTTAAATAGCCGCCGTTTCTATTGGCGAATCTGGGCGCTATCTCTGAAAAAAGCTTTGCAACAGCAGCCCGGTTAGGGACATAAGACATTACCATCCTTTTTGAATGCAAATCTCCTTGCTTGCCAAAGGTCACAAGTTCTTCTGCTATGCCCTTGATAGCCTTAGCCTTTGTTAATGTTGTCTCTATCCTCTGATGTTCAAAAAGGGATGCAATAAGTCCCCTAAGTAAAGCCTTTCTTTGATTTGCATTCCTGTTAAAATGCTTTCCAGCCACTTTATGACGCATTTACTCCTCCTAAACCTAAATATCTATTTCTGCCCTTTTATCTTCGCATTTTTATAAAGCTCATCCATATCTATTCTCATGCCAAAACTTAATCCCATGGAATTAACAATTTCTTTTATCTCATTCAGCGATTTGCGGCCGAAGTTCTTTGTCCGCAGCATTTCATATTCTGTTTTCTGAACGAGATCGGCAATAGTCTTGATATTCGCATTTTTCAGGCAGTTATGCGCTCTAACCGATAATTCCATTTCATCAACGCTCTTCAGCAGATTCTCGTTGAATGACGGATTATACTGGACTACATTTGAAGATCCAGATATTTCTTCTACATCGGATTCATCTTCCTCAAAAATAAGCTGCTCCAGATGCTCAATCATTATAAATGAGGCGTCACTTACAGCCTTTTGCGGAGAAATCCCGCCGTCTGTCCATACCTCCATTATTAACCTGTCAAAATCTGTTGACCTTCCAACCCTCGCCTTTTCAACCTTAAAGCTGACTTTTTTTATCGGGCTGAAAGCAGAGTCTATAGCAATCGTATCTACCGGCATTTCATTTTCTTTGTTCATCTCGGCAGTCGAATAACCTTTACTCTTTTTCACAAGCATCTCTATGTGCAGCGTTGCGCCGTTGTCAACAGTAGCAATATAGTGATCCTTGTTCAACACGTCAACCCCTGCGACCGTTTTAATATCAGCAGCTGTCGCTATATGATGTCCGTTTACTTTCAACGTAACAGATTTGGTCCCATCCCCGATAACCCTGAATCTTAACTTTTTTATGTTAAGCAATATATCAACAACGTCTTCTTTTACACCTTTTACTGTTGAAAACTCATGATAAACATTGTCTATCCTGACACCGGTGACTGCTGCGCCTTCAATGGAAGACAGCAGAACCCGTCTCAATGCATTTCCTATGGTAGTGCCAAATCCTCGTTCAAGCGGTTCTATAACTAACTTTCCATAATACTCTGTTAGTGAGTCTTCGTCAAAATTAATCTTTTTGGGTAACTGAAAGCCCTTTTTCACAAGATCCATTTTAAGGCCTCCTATGCCTTGATTCGTTTTCTTGATTATCTATAATTATAAAAGATTCCCGCGGTATTTCCACAGGAAATACTCTCGTTTTCCATTAAAGAACCGAGATTCCCTTACTTTGAATACAATTCAACTATAAGCTGTTCCTGAACAGGCAGTTGAATCTCATCCCTTGTAGGAATCCTTACAAAACTCGCCTTCATATTTTGCGCATCAACCTCTACCCATTCAGGGAATCCCCTCTGTTCAGCAATCGCTAATCCTTCAGTAATAGCCTGCAGTTCCCTGCTCGATTCTCTTACTTCAATCACATCGCCTGGCCTCATAAGATATGAAGGAATATCAACGCGTCTTCCATTGACAAGAAAATGACCATGCTTCACAAGCTGTCTTGCTTCTCTTCTGTTAAGAGCAAACCCAGTTCTGTAAACAACATTGTCGAGTCTCCTCTCAAGAAACTGGATGAGCAGTTCTCCCGTAATACCTTTCATTCTTGAAGCTTTTTCAAAATAAATCCTGAATTGCTTTTCCATTATGCCGTACATTCTTCGAACCTTCTGCTTTTCTCTTAACTGTAAGCCATAATCAGAAAGTTTGCCCTTGCCCTGTCCATGCTGGCCGGGTGCATATTTTCTTCTTTCAATAGCGCATTTTTCAGTGTAACATCTGGTGCCTTTAAAAAAAAGCTTTTCCCCTTCCCGCCTGCAAAGCCTGCATAACGCCCCAGTATATCTTGCCATTTATACTCTCCTCCTCTTAGGCGGCCTGCAGCCATTGTGTGGAACAGGTGTAACATCCTTGATAAGCGTTATTTCCAGCCCAACGGCCTGAAGCGCCCTGATTGCGGTCTCTCTGCCGGCTCCGGGTCCTTTGACATAAACGTCAACCTGCTTAAGACCCATTTCCATGGCTTTCTTTGCTGCTGCCTCAGATGCCATCTGCGCTGCAAATGGAGTGCCTTTTCTTGATCCCTTGAAACCGAGGCTTCCTGCACTTGACCATGATACCACATTTCCGCTCTGATCTGTAATTGAAACTATAGTATTGTTAAATGTGGTCTGTATATGAGCAGAGCCGCTATATATATTCTTCTTTACTTTTTTTCCTGTTCTCTTCTTATGAGCCATTAAGAATAATCCTCCTTATCCTGTATCTTTTAAGCTTACTTCTTCTTTATTACAAGTTTCCTCGGACCTCTTCTCGTCCTCGCATTGGTTTTTGTTCTCTGCCCTCTGACCGGCAAATGCATTCTATGTCTAATGCCCTTATAACAGCCAATCTCAATCAGTCTTTTTATATTCATCGAAATCTCGCGTCTCAGATCACCTTCAACCCTGTAATCCTTTTCGATAATATTTCTGATCTTAACAATTTCATCATCGGTTAAATCCTTTACTCTCGTGTCAGGATTAATCTCTGTCTCTTTCAGTATTCTATTGGACAATGCCCTGCCAATTCCGAATATACTAGTAAGTCCAATTTCAACGCGCTCCTTCTTTGGCAGGTCAACACCAGCTATTCTTGCCATAATTCCTCCTTACGCAGTTTACCACTCATTTTTTCTTTATCCCTGTCTTTGTTTGTGTCTCGGATTTTCACATAAAACCCTTACTACGCCCTGTCTTTTGATGATCTTGCATTTCGAACATATCGGTTTAACCGATGGTCTCACCTTCATAAGCTTAATCCTCCGCTAAATAAAAATACAATATTAAATCCGGTTATTAAATTCACTTCCGTAAATTTTTCGCATTAACCTCGCAGGTTATGCAATCTCGGGCAATTTAAAGAACTACTTAAATCTGTATGTTATACGCCCTTTTGTCAAGTCATACGGTGACAATTCAACAGTAACCTTATCACCGGGCAATATTTTTATAAAATGCATTCTCATTTTTCCTGCCACATAGGCAAGTATGACCTGTCCATTATCGAGTTCAACCCTGAACATAGCATTTGGCAGGGTCTCGATAATAGTTCCCTGCACCTCTATATTTTCTTCTTTAGACATACGCGAATTTGAATTATACCTTTACTATAAAATTTTAGTCAATATTTTCGGCCCGTTTTTTGCAATAAGAACCGTGTGTTCAAAATGGGCGGACAAACTGCCATCCCCTGTAACAGCGGTCCAGCCGTCGTCAAGTATTTTAACATCGGGCGCCCCTGCATTCACCATTGGTTCGATAGCCAGAGTCATCCCGTCTTTCAATCTTGGTCCCTGCCCGGGTCTGCCGAAATTCGGCACCTGGGGCTCCTCATGCAAGGAACGGCCTATGCCATGCCCTACAAATGCCCTTACGACAGAAAATCCGTTGGATTCTACATGCTCTTGTATTGCCGCGGATATGTCGGATACCCTGTTCCCAACCACAGCCTTTTCGATTCCTGCGTATAGAGAACGCTCGGTTACTTCAATTAGCCTTGCAGCGCTCTGAGTTACATCGCCAACCGGAATCGTAACTGCGGCATCTCCGTAAAAACTGTCAAGCACTACTCCCAAATCTATCTTTACAATATCGGCATTTTTTATTCTTAACGTCCCTGACGGTATGCCGTGAACCACCTGCTCATTAACAGAAATGCAAGCGCTCGCCGGATACCCTCTATATCCCTTAAATGCCGGTATTGCCCTTTTCTCCCTTATTTTCCCATCAATGTAAGCCTCGATATCGGCTGTAGATATGCCGGCCTTCACTATGGTTTTTACACCCTCCAACACCTCAGCTACTATATAACATGCTGCCGAAATCTTTTTAATTTCTGACTGAGATTTAATTATTATCACGCATTATAAATGAGCAATCTTCTGTGCACAGGTTAGTCTCTTCTGCCCTTGAGACGTCCTTTCTTAAGAAAACCTTCGTACGATCTTGTGACAAGATGAGATTCTATTTGCGAAACTGTATCGAGAGCAACACCTACTGTTATTAAAAGCGATGTGCCTCCAAAGTAAAAAGGCATATTAAATCTGCCTATTAATATTTCCGGAATAATGCAAACCGCAGCTAAATACAAAGCGCCAACAAAAGTGAGTCTTGTCAAAACCTTATAAATGTATTCGGTAGTTTTTTGTCCCGGCCTTATGCCTGGAATGAATCCACCCTGCTTTTGAAGGTTTTCGGCTATATCCACCGGGTTAAATATCACTGCTGTGTAAAAATAGCTGAAAAAGAAAATCAATCCAACATATAAGACAGTATAAAGAACCGAACCCGGAGATAATTGCGCTGATATACTCTGCACCCACGGTATTGCGATAAATCCTGCAACAGTCGCCGGAAACATTATTATCGATGAAGCGAATATAGGAGGAATAACCCCGGCAGTGTTGACTTTCAATGGCAAATGAGTACTCTGGCCGCCATAAACCTTTTGTCCAACTACTCTTTTTGCGTATTGAACCGGAATCTTTCTCTGTCCCCTCTCAATAAAGATAATGCCGCCGATTACTGCAATCATCATTACGCCTAAGATCAACATAAAGAATATGGATAACTCGCCGGCTCTTACAAGATTAAATGTACTGATTACAGCATTCGGAAATTGAGCTACTATGCCCGCAAAAATTATCAATGAAATGCCATTGCCAATTCCCCGCTCTGTTATCTGCTCACCGAGCCACATCAAAAAGGCGGTACCGGAGGAGAGTGTAATCATAGCGAGCAGCCTGAAAGACCAGCCGGGATTTTGAACAAATTCACCGCCTGACATCCCCTCAAGCCCAACTGCTATACCGAATGATTGAATAGCGGCTATTACGACTGTTGCATATCTTGTATATCTTACTATTTTTTTTCTGCCTGCCTCGCCTTCTTTTGCGATTTTGCCGAGCGCTGGAATGACAACTGTTAAAAGCTGAAATATGATGGATGCGCTTATGTATGGCATAATGCCCAATGCCATAATTGTCATCTGAGAAAGAGCGCCTCCTGTAAACATATCGAAAAAGCCCATAACTGCTCCGCCCTTGTCCGTTAAAAACCTGCTTAGCGCTTCTCCATTTATGCCAGGGGTGGGTATATGCGCGGCAATTCTGTAAACAGCAAGAAGACTTAAGGTAAAGAGCACCCTGTTTTTAAGCTCAGGGATTTTAAATATATTTCGGATGCTTGAGATAACGCCCAATTTTAGAGCACCTCAGCCTTGCCGCCCGCAGCATTAATCTTCGCAATCGCAGAAGAGCTAAATGCATGGGCCTTTATAATTATAGCCTTGGTGATATCACCACTGCCTAATATTTTTAAGCCGGATTTTATGTCCTTTATAACCCTTCTTTGCAAAAGCAGTTCAGGCGTTATTAAATCAGCATTGTCTATCTTGTCAATGTCATTCAGGTTTAAAATTGCAAACTCTTTTTTAAACGGACTGTTCTTAAAGCCCCTTTTTGGAAGCCTGCGCTGAAGCGGGGTTTGTCCGCCTTCAAAAGATGGACCCTTGGATGCGCCTGAACGCGCCTTTTGTCCTTTATGACCCTTTGTGGCTGTCTTTCCATGCCCTGAGCCTATTCCTCTTCCAATCCTCTTCGCCTTTTTTCTGCTACCCTCTTCTGGAGTCAAATTATATATTTTCATGAGCCAGCCTTAAACCTCCTGATACTTTACCTTAATCTACACTTAAAAAAATAACAGCTTATTCAGCTACCTCTTCAACTGCTGTTCCGTCTTCAGCAATTCCGCGAAGCTTAAAAACCGCATCAGGCTCGCGCAAACTCTGCAATCCTGACATGGTTGCCTTGACAGTATTAAACGGATTATGTCCTCCAAGAGACTTGGCAACTATATCCTGTATTCCGGCAACTTCAAAAACAGCTCGCACTGCGCCGCCAGCGATTAACCCTGTTCCCTTTTTTGCAGGATTCATAACTACCATATTTGAACCATAGCGGCCAATAATTTTATGTGGTATTGTGCCATCCTTTAACGGAAATCTTACAAGTCTTTTTTTTGCCTGCTCTACAGCCTTTCTTATAGCTTCAGGCACCTCAGTCGCCTTTCCTTTTCCGATGCCTATGATGCCATTTTCGCTTCCTACCACCACCAACGCACTAAACGAAAATCGCCTTCCGCCTTTTACGACCTTGGCTACTCTGTTTATATATACAACCTTATCTTTTAGATCAAGCCCCTCGGCATCAATTCGCTCTGTCCTCACCCTACCTCCTGTCAGTTTAATTCAAAAAAATCAAATTTGCACTCTAAAACTTCAGGCCGCCTTCCCGCGCAGCTTCTGCAAAGGCCTTTACTGAACCATGATATTTAAATCCGCCTTTATCCAGTACAATCCTTGTTATGCCGCCTTGTAACGCCCTTAAAGCGATAAGGCTTCCCACCTTCTTTGCCATTGATATATTGCCCTTATGCCCTTTTTCTTCTTTAAATTCCTTATCAAGAGTCGAAGCAGACGCAAGTGTACGTCCGGTCGTATCATCAATAATCTGAGCATATATATGATTCAGACTCCTGAAAACATTTAGTCTCGGCATATCAGGAGTTCCGGATACCTTTTTTCTCAACCTTGCATGCCTTTTCTTTCTTGCGAGTTCTCTAATATTCACCAAAATCCTCCACTTTGCAATCTATAATCTTTTAATTCAACGCCTATAGTTTGTATCAGTTGCAGTTTATAGATTCGACCAGTTGGTCTATTTCTTACCCGTCTTTCCAGCCTTTAATTTAATCCGCTCTCCTGAGTACCTGATCCCCTTACCCTTATATGCATCAGGGAATCTTAATTCTTTAATGTTGGCAGCAACCTGTCCAATGAGCTGCTTGTTAATACCGGAAAGCGTTATCGTAGTCTGCTTATCATCAACCGCAGCCTTTACGCCATCAGGCATGTCAAACTCTACGGGATGTGAATAGCCAAGAGTAAATGCAAGCTTATTCCCCTTTACCTGCGCCCTATATCCTATTCCCACTATCTCGATAACCCTCGTGTATCCACTTGATACGCCGTGAACCATATTCAATACGAGACTGCGGGAAAGTCCATGAAGCGCCCTGACTCCCTTATCATCGGCAGCTCTATTAACCAAAATCTTTCCCTCAGCAACAGAAATACCTATGTCGTCGGGTATCTCATAACTAAGCTCCCCTTTTGGTCCCTTGACAGTGACAACATCCTGAGCAATCTTAACATCTACCCCCTGCGGAATATCTATAGGTTTTTTGCCGATTCTTGACATTTAAATCTCCTTAACTTTATACACTTTATTTGTATGCGATAAATATATGCTTTAAATCTTCCTACCAAATATAGCACAGAACTTCACCGCCAACACCTTCTATGCGGCATTCCTTATCGCTCATAACACCCATGGGCGTTGTTAAAACCGCAATTCCAACTCCTGCCATAACTTTTGGTATTTGGTCCTTCCCAACGTACACCCTTCTGCCTGGTTTGCTTATTCTCTTTAATCCGGTTATCATTGACTGATTATCGGGTGTGTATTTAAGCGTAAGTCTTAAAATCCCCTGTTTTTTATCCTTAATGATTTTATAGGACTTTATAAACCCTTCTTCCTTTAGAATCTTAGCTACCTCGACCTTCATCTTTGATGCAGGAATATCCACCTTTTCGTTCTTTATAAGTACTACATTCCTGATTCGAGTCAGCATATCTGCAATTGGATCAGTTAACATTTAGGCACCTCTACCAGCTTGATTTTGTTACCCCGGGGATATGTCCCTTCAGGGCGAGAGTTCTGAAACAAATCCTGCAAAGGCTGAACTGTCTCATGTAAGCCCGGGGCCTGCCGCACGCCTTGCATCTATTGTAAGCCCTTACCTTGAATTTAGGCTCTCTCTTTGTTTTTTCTATCATACATGTCTTTGCCACAAAAAACCTCCGCTTTTACGTTGTTAAGACATCAAGTTCCGGCTGCAAACTTAATGGCGATTAGTATAATAACAACCTTCTCTGATAACTCATTTCTTAAACGGCATTCCAAAATATCTAAGCAATGCGCGGCATTCTTCATTTGTCTTTGCTGAACTGCATATGTTTATATCCATGCCATGCACTGTTTCCACTTTATCATAATCTATCTCAGGGAAGATATACTGTTCCTTTATGCCAAAAGAGTAATTGCCCCTGCCATCAAACGACTTGGCAGACAGACCTCTGAAATCCCTTATCCTGGGCAATGCTACACTAATCAACCTGTCAAGAAATTCGTACATCCTTTCGCGCCTCAAGGTCACCTTGCAGCCAAGCGGAACACCCTGCTTAAGTTTAAATCCTGCAATTGCCTTTTTCGACTTGGTAACTAAAGGCTTCTGACCGGTTATGGCAGCAAGCTCCTTTTCAGCAGCATCAAGAAGTTTAATATTTTGAGTTGCCTCTCCCAGAGTCACGTGAACAACTATTTTTTGAAGTTTGGGAACCTGCATTACATTTTTATAGGAAAACTCCTTCATTATTGCAGGCACAATTTCGTTTATATATTTTTCTTTTAATCTGGGTGCCATTATTAATCTATAACCTCCTTGCACTTCTTACATGCCCTCACCGTTTTCCCTTCGTCAACAGCAAAACTGCCAATCCTTGAAGGCCTGCTGCACTTGGGGCAAATCAGCATGACATTTGATATATTCAAGGTGCCTTCTTTTTCAATAATCCCACCCTGCGCGTATTTTTTGTTCGGCTTCTGGTGCTTCTTTACGATATTAACTCCTTCTATAACAACTCGACCTTTGAGAGGCAAAATTGACAAGACACGTCCTCTTTGCCCTTTATTTTTTCCTGTTATAACTATTGCTGTATCGCCTTTTTTTAGCCTTAAACCCACATTCTCCTCCAAAATCAATTCGATAGTCATTAAGCCAATAAGTTATTCATCCACTTATTACTTCATGACTTGGTGTCATAGTACTTCCGGAGCAAGGGATATTATTTTCATAAATGCCTTCCATCTCAATTCCCTTGCAACTGGTCCAAATATTCTCGTTCCTATCGGCTCCATCTGGTTGTTCAGTATAACAACCGCATTCTGATCAAATCTTATATATGAACCGTCCGGCCTTCTGGTCTCTTTTTTTGTCCTGACAACCACTGCTTTAGCCACTGCGCCTTTCTTGATATTTCCTTCGGGAATGGCCTCCTTAACACTAACTACAATTATATCGCCAATTCGCGCATATCGCCTGTTAGAACCACCAAGAACCCTTATGCACTGCACTTTTTTGGCTCCCGAATTGTCAGCCACATCGAGAATGCTCAAAGTCTGTATCATAATTACCTGCCCTCGCCTTCAGCCATCTTAACTACCTGCCATCTTTTATCTTTGCTTAAAGGCCTGCTTTCAATTATCTTTACGATATCTCCAACTTTGCACTTATTTTCTTCATCGTGCGCTTTGAACTTCGTTATCTTCTTAATCGTCTTCTTGTAAACCGGATGCTGAAATGTCCTTGTAACAGCAACAACTACGGTCTTTTCCATCTTATCACTGACCACCTGACCTGAATAAACCTTTTTAGGCATTCTTAATACCCCTCTCTTTTTGCTTATATGGCATCGGGCAATTCACACATAAGAATTATGTCTAATTGCTCTTAGCAGTAATTAAAGTCATTACTCTGGCTATATTTTTCCTAACAGCTCCGACCCTTGAATTGTTTATCAACTCCCCTTTCGAAAGCTGAAACCTCAAATTGAACAATTCCCTTCTCAAATCCGCTTCCTTGCGCTTCAGTTCTTCAACTGACAATTCTTTAAACTCAGAGGGCATCATAACAGTTCCTCCCCTCTCTTGACAATTTTTGTAGCCACGGGCAATTTCTGCGATGCAAGCCTGAAGGCTTCTTTTGCAACTTCTTCAGGAATGCCCGACACCTCATATAATATTCTGCCCGGTTTGACAACAGCAACCCAAAACTCTGGATTACCTTTTCCCTTACCCATTCTTGTCTCAGCCGGCTTGCGAGTAATGGGCTTGTCAGGGAATATGCGTATCCAAACCTTGCAGCCCTTCTTTGCAGATCTCGTTATAGCAACCCTCGCCGCCTCAATCTGACGACTCGTTATCCAGCAGGGTTCCACAGCCTTTAGTCCATAGTCGCCAAAGCTGACGCTCGACCCTCTGTAGGCCTTGCCTCTCATGTTGCCTTTCATCACTTTTCTAAATTTTACTTTTTTAGGCGCTAACATTATTGCTCTCCTTTATATACTATAAACAATCAATAAAGTTTCGATGTCTTAAGTTAATCTCGCTACAATGCTGCTTATCTACCAAGCGACTGCTCAGGCAGTATATCTCCATGGTATATCCATACTTTGATGCCGATCAATCCAAATGTGGTCTTAGCCTCGGCAAAGCCATAATCCACATCAGCTCTGAACGTGCTGAGCGGAACCCTGCCCTCTCTATACCATTCTGACCTTGCTATTTCAGCGCCTGCGAGTCTGCCAGAACACTGGACCTTAATTCCGAGCGCTCCGAATCTCAACGCAGATGAAACTGCGCGCTTTAATGCCCTTCTAAAGGCCACCCTTTTAGCAATCTGCAATGAAATATTTTCGGCCACAAGTTGCGCATTCACTTCCGGCTTTCTGACCTCTTTAATGTCAATGGCTGCCTGCTTGCCGGTGAATTCTTCCAATTCTTTTTTCAATTTTTCGACTTCAGCGCCTTTTTTACCGATTATAATGCCTGGCCGTGCTGTATGAATTATAACCTTTATCTTTTGTCCAGGCCTCTCTATTTCAACCTTTGCTACGCCGGCATGAAACAGCTTTTCCTTGATCATCTTCCTGACATTTATATCCTCAATAAGCTGGGCTGCATATCCTTTCTTGAGATACCAGCGTGACTCCCATGTTCTAATTATTCCTAATCTGTTTCCGATTGGATTCGTCTTCTGTCCCAAATCAACACCCCCAGCAACTAATTTGCAGTTTAATATTTAAAGCATTACATTTTAACATCATTCCTCCGACAGGACAATTGTTATGTGCGATGTCCTCTTCTTTATGGTATTCGCCCTGCCCATAGCACGAGGTTCCATCCTTTTCATAACCGGTCCCTGATCCACAAGGGCTGTTCTAATCCTCAGTTTATCAATATCAATATGCTTTTCCTTTTGCTCGGCATTGGCCATAGCGGATTTCAGCAATCTTTCTATCATCTTGGCGCCCCTGTAAGGCATAAACCTCAATGATATCAAAGCCTCAGACGCAATTTTCCCTCTGATTAGATCAACAACTCTTCTTGCCTTGCGCGGCGTGATTCTTGCAAATTTTAAAATCGCTTTTGATTCCATAAAGTTAACCCTTCTTCACTGACGTTGTCTTCTCTGAGCCTGAATGCCCCTTAAATGTCCTTGTAGGGGAAAATTCTCCGAGCTTGTGACCAACCATATTTTCCGTAACAAATACTGGCACAAACTTCTTGCCGTTGTGTACGGCAAATGTTATGCCTATGAATTCCGGCATTACGGTTGACCGCCTTGACCACGTCTTTAACATTTTTTTATCGCCTGTGGCAATCATCTGCTCAACCTTTTTCATCAATTTTGCCTCTACATAAGGCCCTTTTTTTAAGGATCTTGGCACTTCAACCTCCGTCTTTTTTTTTGTTTAAAGTTTAAAGCCCGCCTTCTACAATGCGAGGGTTTCATCCTCAGCAATTTTCAGCTATTTGCGCTTTTTAACAATAAACCTGCTTGTCCTCTTGTTATGTCTTGTTTTTATGCCCTCAGGCTTGCCCCATGGTGAACACGGCGGACGACCTCCTGAAGACCTTCCTTCACCGCCACCAAGCGGATGATCAACAGGATTCATTGCAACACCTCTGACATGCGGCCTTTTACCAATGTGCCTTTTCCTGCCAGCCTTACCGAAAGAGATATTTTCATGCTCAACATTTCCAATCTGTCCTATTGTTGCCATGCATGTTGTCTGAATTAACCTCACCTCTCCGGACGGCATCTTCACCTGAGCATATTTATTTTCCCTTGCTACTATTTGAGCTGACCCACCGGCTGTTCTAACAAGCCTTGCACCATGGCCAGGCATAATTTCAATATTATGAATCATGGTTCCAAGTGGTATATCCTTTATGTAAATTGCATTTCCCGGCTTGATCTCAGCGCCCTCACCTGATACGACTGTATCTCCAACATTTAATCCAACAGGCGCGATTATGTATCTGTATTCACCATCCTTGTAGTTTAACAAGGCAATCCTCGCAGATCTGTTGGGATCATATTCTATGGTCTTTACTACAGCAGGTATTCCTTTTTTATCCCTTTTAAAATCTATAATCCTGTAATGGCGCTTATTTCCGCCTCCCCTCTGCCATGCAGTTACTTCGCCCTTATTATTTCTTCCGCCTGATTTCTTAATCGCACTTGTCAGAGGCTTATGAGGCTCCTTTGACGTAATCTCCTTATAATCCGATGATGACTGGAATCGTCTTCCCGGTGATGTTGGCTTATATTTTTTAACTCCCATTTTACCCTTCCTTTGCCTTGTCGCTCTTTGTAAGCCGTATTATCTATAACTAAATTTATACACCTTCTATAAAATCGAGCTTTTCACCTTTTTTCAGTGTTATTATTGCCTTTTTCCTGCTCGCGGTAGTGCCCATAAATCTCCCGAAACGTCTCATCCTGCCGCTTTTGTTTATAGTCGCAACCTTTTCGACCTTAACCTTAAAAATCTCTTCCATGGCTTTCTTAATCTCATGCTTGTTGGCATCAGGATGTACCTCAATGAGCAGCTTGTTCTCCCGCTCTTTTATATCCATGCCCTTTTCAGTAAAAAGAGGCCTCTTTATGACGTCATAGATAAACTTCACTCTGTCACCTCCGCGCCAGATGCAGCATTGGTCTGCAACTTTACAAGAGCATCCTTGGTAAAAATTACATTATCAAAAACTGATATTAAATATGCGTTCAGGTCGTTAACCATTATAACACCGGCTGTCGGGATGTTTCTTAACGAGAGAATAATATTTTCATCCCTTTCAGAGATAACAAGCAGAATGCTTTTATTGGCAAATCCCATGTTATCAAGAATCTTGATAATACCTTTTGTTGCTGGTTTCTCAATCGATATTGAATCAACTACAGATATTTCATTATCAGCAAGCTTCATCGAAAGCGCCCTGTATAACGCAGCCTTCTTCATGTTAGCAGGCAATTTAATTGAATAATCACGCGGCTGAGGTCCAAATACTGTGCCGCCGCCCCTCCATATCGGAGACCTTGTGCTTCCATGCCTCGCCCTGCCGGTCTTTTTCTGTTTCCATGGTTTTCTTCCGCCTCCGCTCACCAGACCCCGCGTTTTTGTTGCGTGAGTACCCTGCCTTTGGTTGGCAAGATAACTTACAACAGCTGCATGAACGACTGAATCAGACGCAGCGCTATTGAATATCGCCTCTGAAAGCGGTATCCTATCAGTGGGATTATTGTTTATATCTTTGACCTGTATCTCTTGCATTGATTTTATCCTCTTCTTTAAATCGTTTTATATCCTTATATGCTTAATTCAGACCTTCGTTATCTCGACAATTGAATTTACCGGCCCGGGAACAGCGCCTTTTATAAGGATTATATTCTGCTCGGGACGAACTCCAACAACCGACATATTTTTTACAGTAACCCGATTATTTCCCATCTGGCCTGCCATTCTGATGCCTCGCCACACCCTGGAAGGAAAAGAACTCGCGCCAATGGAACCAGGTGCCCTGTTAAACATTGATCCATGAGAACCTGGGCCGCCTTTAAAATTATGCCGTTTCATTACGCCCTGGAATCCCTTGCCCTTTGAAACTGCTGCTACGTCAACTGTATCGCCTGCTTCAAAACTATCAACCTTGATAAAATCACCAACATTCAAGCCTGTCATTCTGAACTCCTTCAAAATCGCAAACGCAGGAAGTCCGGCCTTTTTGAATGCGCCTGCGAGTGGCTTGGTTAGATTTTGATTTTTTTTCACTTCAAGAAATCCAACCTTAACAGCCTCGTATCCGTCTTTTCCGGATGTCTTGACCTGCAATACGCAGCACGGACCAGCCTCAACAACCGTAACCGGCAAAAGCCTTCCGTCTTCAGTAAATATATGCGTCATTCCGAGCTTTTTCCCTAAAATCCCTGTCATAACTTTATCTCCACATCTACACCCGAAGCCAACTCAAGCTTCATCAGCGCGTCTACTGTATCAGGTGTTGGATCATATATGTCCACAAGTCTTTTGTGCGTTCTTATCTCAAACTGCTCCCGTGATTTTTTATCTACATGCGGAGATCTGAGCACGGTAAATTTATTTATCTTGGTAGGCAGCGGTATAGGTCCTGCTATACGCGCACCCGTCTTTTGAGCTGTATCTACTATTTCTCTTACAGACTGATCCAGCAATCTGTGATCATAAGCCTTTAATTTTATCCTTATTTTTTGGTTCACCTTTCTACCCCAGCACCTCTGTAACAACACCAGCGCCAACTGTCCTTCCGCCCTCTCTTATCG
>JBBILM010000042.1:0-16147 GCA_037444915.1 Nitrospirota bacterium
TTACTGGACGCTTGCGGTTTATATGGGAATCTCGCTCTTTGAATGGGGGTGGAAAATGCTTAATTTCTCATCCTAAACCCATTGCCTCTCTGACAAGTTTCATTGTTTGCTCGGCAACTGCTCCTGCCTTTTCAGAACCTTTTCTGGCAATTTCCAATACCATCTCAGGATTTGCAACAAGCTGGTTTCTCTTCTCCCAAATCGGCTCCATATATTTAAATACATTTTTTATAAGTATCTTTTTGCAGTCTATGCATCCAATGCCTGCTGTTCTGCAGCCATGCGCCACATCTTCAATCTCATCCGCAGACGAAAATACTTTGTGCAACTGATAAACAGGCGACAGTTCAGGGTTCCCGATATCCGTCCTTCTTTTTCTTGCCGGGTCAGTCATCATAGTCCTTATCTTTTGTTCAACTATCTCCGGAGAGTCGCTCAGATAAATGGCATTGTCATAGCTTTTTGACATCTTCCTGCCGTCAAGCCCGGGCACTTTCGGAAACTCGGTTAATAATCCCTCGGGTTCCGGAAACACCTCGCTATACATATAATTAAACCTTCTGGCTATTTCCCTCGATATCTCCAGATGCGGGAGCTGATCTATGCCAACAGGCACATGTTTTGCCCTGTATATTATTATGTCAGCCGTCTGAAGCACTGGATAGCCTAAAAAACCGTAGGTGGATAGATCCCTGTCTTTCAACTGTTCCTGCTTTTCCTTGTACGTAGGAACCCTTTCGAGCCATCCAAGAGGGGTAATCATTGAAAGCAGCAGATGGAGTTCAGCATGCTGGGGAACCTGCGATTGAATGAATATCGTTGACTTGTCCGGATCAAGGCCTGAAGCAATAAAATTTATAAGCAGATCCTGAGTGCTTTCTTTTATGGAAGAAGGATCCGTGTATCCAGTGGTGAGCGCGTGCCAGTCCGCAACAAAATAAAAACAGTCATATTTATCCTGCAGCGCAACCCAGTTCTTCAATGCGCCCACAAGGTTTCCCATATGAACCTTTCCGCTCGCCTGCATGCCGCTTAAGACACGCTCTCTTTCCATTAATCCTCCCGAATTATTCAGACTAAATCAGACTTAAAAGACCGGATAATATCTTCACTATAGGCAATATTATATACCTCGCGATGCCTGTAAATACAAGCATAAGAACAATAATCATTCCATAAGGCTCAAGCTTTCCAATCGTGTCAGCCTGTCTGTCAGGCAAAAGACCCATTAGTACGCGGCCTCCGTCAAGAGGCGGTACAGGCATTAAATTAAATGCTGCCAATATAATATTAATGCTCATGCTCGCAGACAGCATCATTGCGAGGGGTTTAATGATTTTATCAGTGGCCGCATCAGGAACAAAAGATGCGGCGGGTATTAGGGCATATTTCAAAAGAATCACGCTTATTAAAGCGAGCACGATATTCGTTAACGGCCCTCCGGCAGCGGATATTGCCATATCCCGCTTGGGGTTTTTGAAATTATAAGGATTGATAGGAACCGGCTTCGCATATCCAAAAACAAACTGGCCATTCGTAAATACGAACAACAAAAGAGGCATCAGTATCGTACCGAATAAATCGATATGGGCGATTGGGTTCAAGGTAAGCCTGCCAAGCATCTTGGCAGTGGGATCGCCCAATTTGTTGGCAATAAAACCATGAGCGACTTCGTGCAGGATGATGGCTACGAGAATTGGTAATGCGGTGATTGCGACCCGCTGAGCTATTTGTTCAAATTCCATAAGACTAAAAAGATTTTTTAACGAACCTTTATCAATGCTTCATCGGGATTCACCATATCTCCTTCAGAAACATATATCTCCTCGACAGCGCCTTCAATAGGTGTGTGTATTTCGTTTTCCATCTTCATAGCCTCGACAATAAGGACAGTGTCTCCGGCTTTGACCTTGTCTCCCTTTTTAGCCTTCAGCTTTACAACCGTTCCGGGCATGGCTGTGGTGATATCGCCGGGCTGCTCAGCCTTTGGTCTTATTGACTGGCCTGTAACCTTAGCGTCTATCTTGCCTTCTTCGCTTGGGAGAACCTCAACAAGGGGTTCCACAAGCACCTCAACAAGATGGTTGTCCACATAAAGGAAATAAGGCCTTTTGCCCTCTGATTTATGCCCCTTTCCTCCCACTTTTATGTGATAGGATTCACCATGGACATTTATCATAAACTCGGATGGAGCAAGATAGGGGCCAGCCTCTGTCTTTTCTTCAGTCTTCGGCGTCTTTGGCTCTTCAGGAGGGAATCCCTTTTCCCGCAAATCAGCGAACTCAAGAAATATCTTCGGAAACAAGGCATATGAAATAACATCCTCTTCACTTTTAGCCTTATCCCCGACTTCTGCCTTTGCCTTCTCGAGTTCAGGCTCAAGAAGGTCTGCAGGCCTTCCTGTGACAGGCTCTTCGTCTCCCAAAACCCTTTTTCTTATCTCCTCATTAACCGGTACCGGCGCTTTTCCGTAAAGACCCTTAAGGTAGTTTTTAACCTCGCTCGTAACAACCTTGTATCTCTCTCCGGTGAGTATATTCAGTGTTGCCTGCGTTCCGACTATCTGACTTGAAGGGGTAACGAGCGGTGGAAAACCAAAATCCTCCCTGACACGCGGCACCTCATTCATAACCTCATCAATTCTGTGAAGCGCTTTCTGTTCTTTTAACTGGTTCGCGAGATTCGATATCATGCCTCCGGGAACCTGATAGATAAGCGCGTTAGGGTCTATGCCTGTGTATTCGCTCTCAAATGCGCTGTATTTTTTCCTGACATTTCTGAAATACTCGGCAATTTCACCAAGGGATTTAAAATCATATTCAGGATCCCATTGAGTTCCTCTTAATATGTTGCATATTGTCTCAAGCGGCGGATGGCTTGTTCCGGATGCCATGGATGATATCGCTGTATCAATTATATCAACACCAGCCTCTATAGCCTTTAATGTAGTGGCAACAGACATGCCGCTTGTGTCATGGCTGTGGAGATGTATGGGAACGGATATCTTCTCTTTCAGCTTGGACACAAGGTCAAAGGTGTCCATAGGCGACAAGAGCCCAGCCATATCTTTTATGCAAATAGTGTCAGATCCCATATCCTCGAGCTTCATGGCGAGATCAACAAAGAAATCATTGGTATAAATAGGGCCCAATGTATAGCAGAAGGCAGCCTCGACCTTTCCGCCGTATTTAAGGATTGCCTTAATCGATGTTTTGAGATTTCTGAAATCATTCAGGGCGTCGAATATCCTCGCCACTGTTATGCCGTTTTCTATCATCTTTGCGACAAATCTCTCAACAACGTCATCGGCATAATGTCTGTATCCTACGACATTCTGCCCTCTTAAAAGCATCTGAAGCGGTGTATTTTTAATGACCTTTTTCAACTCCCTGAGCCTTTCCCACGGGTCTTCCCTTAAAAATCTCAGGCAGGTATCAAATGTTGCGCCGCCCCACGCTTCAATAGACCAGAATCCGATTGAGTCCATTTTTTCGGCAATAGGCAAAAGGTCTTCGAGCCGCATCCTCGTAGCAAGGAGGCTTTGATGAGCATCCCTGAATGTTGTATCCATTATTTGTATGGGCTTCTTTGTCATGATTACCTCTCTATAAAATAAAAATCATTACCTTTATAATTTGCTGTGCGCAACTATTGCCGCTGAAACCGCAAGGACAAGGTCTAAAGGGTCCCTTTCCGTCTCATATATTAAATGAGGAAGCCGCTCCTCCAGATATTTTGTGCTGAAATTGCCGCTCTTAAAGGTTTCGTCTTCCATTATCTTTTTGTAAAACGGCACTGTAGTTTTTATTCCGCGTATTACATATTCACTTAAAGACCTGTGCATTCTTCTGACAGCCTCATCCCATGTCTGGCCCTTAACAATCAACTTTGCGAGCATTGAATCGTAATAAGGCGGAACCGTATAGCCCCTGTAAACATTCCCATCGATTCTTACGCCATAGCCCCCCGGAGAGTAATATCCTGTAATCTTTCCGGTAACAGGCATAAAATCGTTCATGGGGTCTTCGGCGTTTATCCTGCACTGGATAGCAAAGCCGTTCAATCGCACGTCTTCCTGCTTTATATCAAGACTTTCGCCGGCAGCAATCTTTATCATTGTCTGAAGAAGATCCACGCCTGTTATCTCCTCCGTTATCGTATGCTCAACCTGAATACGCGTGTTCATTTCGAGAAAATAAAAGTTTTTATTTCTGTCAACAAGGAACTCAACGGTTCCCACATTGTCATAGCCGACTGACCTGGCAGCAGTAACCGCTGCCTCTCCCATTTTTTGCCTTAACCCCTCGTCAAGCAGCAAGGAAGGCGCGATCTCAACAAGCTTTTGGTGTCTTCTTTGTATGGAGCAGTCTCTTTCGCCAAGATGAATCGTATTGCCAAACTTGTCAGCGACAACCTGAAATTCTATATGATGCGGCTCTTCAATATACTTTTCAATAAATATTGCGTCATTGCCAAAGGCTTTTTTTGCCTCGGACTGGGCTATCGGCATAAATCTTTTCACATCATCTTTATTCCAGCATATCCTCAGTCCCCTGCCACCGCCTCCGGCTGATGCCTTTAACATGACAGGATAGCCAATTTCCTCGGCTATTTTGTACGCCTTCTTTATGTCGGCAACTGCATCAGAGCCTGGAATTATAGGAACACCCATGGACTTCATTTTATTGCGGGCTTCTATTTTCAATCCCATTTCTTTAATGGCCGTGGGATTAGGTCCTATAAATGTGAGTCCCGCGTCATTGCACGCCTTAGCAAATTCTGAGTTTTCGGAAAGGAACCCGTATCCGGGATGAACAGCATCAGCGCCAGCCTGTTTTGCCAGCTCGACAATGCCGTAAATATTAAGATAACCCGCCAACTGTCCCGGCCCAACAAGATAGGCCTCATCAGCCTTTTTTACATAAAGGGTTGTTGCGTCAGCCTCTGAATGGATAGCAACCGTCTTTATCCCCAATTCCTTGCAGGCCCTTATAATCCTGAGAGCGATTTCACCTCTGTTAGCTATTAATACCTTTTTAAACATGGCTTATAAAATACAATTAATTTCACGGTATTGTCAACATAACCCGTATGAAAAAAAAATAACCCTTACCATAAAAACTAATTCTTGACACGCCCATTTACAACCTGTTAAATTATTAGCACTCTCATGAGGAGAGTGCTAATAATTTAACAGTGACAACTGCGGACAGGATAAATTTGAAACAAACCCGCGGCAGAATATATTAAAAAATGCTTGATGACAGGAACAAACAGGTACTTTTAGCCATTATTGATAGCTATATAAACAAGCCAGAGCCGGTTGGCTCGCGATTTGTGCAAAAAAGGTATTCCTTTAATTTTTCGCCTGCTACAATAAGAAACATAATGGCTGATCTCGAAGACCTCGGATTTCTTAACCAGCCGCATGCCTCTGCAGGACGGATACCTACTGACAAGGGTTACAGATTTTATGTGGATTCGCTGCTTGACAATAATGCATCGTTTGGTCAGGACAATGATTTATGCGACCAGATAAACCGTTTTTCGGTTAAAATGGAAAGCATAAGAAACAATGTTGACGAGATGTTTTTAGAAGTGTCGCATACGCTTTCGACGATCTCAAATTACATCGGCATTGCCTTCCCGCCGAGGCACGAGAAAATGACGCTTAACAAAATAGACCTCATCAGATATAAGAGCTCACAGGTAGCAGCCATTCTTATAACTGATGAGGGCGTTATTAAAAACAGGATGCTAACTGTTGACCCCAGACTTACGCAGAATGATCTCAACAGAATAACCGACTATCTGAACTCGGAGTATTCCGGCTGCTACATTGACGAAATAAAAGGGGATTTACTGAAAAAGTTAAGCCATGAAAAGATACTTTGGGATCAGATGATAGAAAAAGCCATAAGAATTTGTGAAGATGCAATATCTTTTGCAGCAGACGATTTTTTCATATCGGGATTGTATGATGCGATGAATCTTCCTGACTTTTCGGATATATCCAGACTGAAGGAAATAGCGAGGGCCATAAAAGACAAGCATTTGATATTCAACCTGCTGCATGACCTTGCCGATACAGGCGGGATTCAGGTGCTTATAGGCAATGAAAATCAGGCGCAGGAATTCAGGAATCTCAGCATTGTTGCTTCGACTTACAAAGAAGGAGACAGGCCCATGGGTGTTATTGCTATTATCGGGCCGACCCGCATGAACTATCCGAGGGCGATATGCATGGTTGACAACATTGCAAGATGCATAAGCGATACATTGAAGCGAACGAGTCCTTAGAATTGTGAAATAACGGGTTAACCCCTTCCTTAATAACATATTTCGCATTTATCGTTTTGACTTGGTGATTCATAATTAATAATTATTGTTGGAGGCGATTTGATGAAAGAACAAGAGGCATATGAAAAGACAAATGCCGATGAAAAATCACAGGCAGCAGACAGTTCTTCAGATTATGAAGAAAAGCCTGCAGAGACCGAAGAATCCATTCAGGAAAAAGTTCGCAATATAAACGAAAAATATCTGAGACTTTATGCTGATTTCGAGAATTACAAGAGAAAGGTACAGAAAGACAAGGAAGAACTTTTGAGACACGCAAATGAATCCATGATTTACGAAATCCTTCCTGTTATAGACAGCCTCGAAATGGCATTGGCTCACTCGGATTCAGGGGCGCTGGCTCAAGGGGTCGAAAACACCCTTCGCGAATTAAAAAGAACTCTCGAAAAATTTGGGCTGACTGTAATCGAAGCGCAGGGAATGCCTTTTGACCCGTCATACCACCATGCTATGTCGCAGGTCGAAAGAGAAGACATCGAAAGCAACATTGTAATAGAGGAATACAGGAAAGGCTATATTTATAAGGATAAGGTTTTGAGGCCGTCTCTTGTGATTGTGTCCAAAAATACGGCCAATTAAATTATTGACGCAATATAGATGGCAATCGGGGTTTTTATTACTCGTTAATTTAAATACTTAATAACTAAAACACATAAAGGGAGGAAAAAAATGGGAAAGGCGATAGGGATAGATCTTGGAACCACAAACTCGGTTGTTGCGGTTGTAATTGGAGGAGATCCTGTTGTGATACCAAATCAGGAAGGAAGCAGGACCACCCCTTCTGTTGTTGCTTTTACTGAAAAAGGCGAAAGGCTTGTTGGCCAGATCGCAAAAAGACAGGCGATCACGAATCCGGAAAACACCATATTTTCAATCAAGAGGCTAATGGGAAGGAAATTCACGTCCCCTGAGGTGGATCACGCAAAAAAGAGACTGCCATATCACATAGTTGAAGCTCCAAACGGAGATGCTCATGTTGAGGCGAGGGGCAAAATGTATTCACCGCCGGAGATCTCCGCGATGATTCTCCAAAAATTAAAGCAGGCAGCAGAAGACTATCTTGGAGAGACCGTAACAGAGGCTGTTATCACGGTGCCCGCGTATTTTAATGACAGCCAAAGACAGGCGACTAAAGATGCTGGCCAGATCGCGGGCTTAAATGTCTTAAGAATAATCAATGAACCAACAGCAGCAGCGCTTGCTTACGGACTCGAAAAGAAGAAGGAAGAGAAAGTAGCTGTTTATGACCTCGGCGGCGGCACTTTTGATGTTTCTGTTCTTGAGATAGGCGAGGGGGTTATAGAGGTCAAGTCAACTAACGGAGATACTTATCTCGGGGGCGATGATTTTGACTTGAGGATAATAGACTGGCTGGTTGAGGAATTCAAAAAAGAACAGGGAATAGACCTTAAAGGCGACAAAATGGCCCTTCAGAGACTCAAAGAGGGCGCTGAAAGGGCAAAAATAGAGCTTTCCACGGCAATGGAGACAGAGATTAACCTTCCGTTTATTACTGCTGACGCAACCGGGCCAAAGCACTTGCTGATGAAGCTGTCAAGGGCAAAGTTTGAACAGCTTACCAATGACCTCGTTCAGAATACCCTAAAACCCTGTAAACAGGCGATGTCTGACGCTGCTCTCTCCTCTGCTAATATCGATGAAATAATCCTTGTAGGCGGTCAGACCAGATCCCCGAAAGTACAGCAGGCAGTTCAGGAATATTTTGGAAAGGAGCCTCATAAGGGCGTTAATCCTGATGAAGTCGTTGCTGTCGGCGCTGCTATTCAGGCGGCTGTTTTAAAAGGAGAGGTAAAGGAAGTGCTGCTCCTGGATGTCACCCCTCTTTCACTCGGCATTGAAACCCTCGGCGGCATCTTCACTAAAATGATCGAGAGAAATACTACTATACCAACAAAAAAGACCCAGATATTCTCCACTGCATCGGACAGCCAGCCTGCTGTAACAATAAAGGTTCATCAGGGTGAAAGAGAAATGGCAGCAGACAACAAACTGCTCGGTGTATTTGAGCTTGTGGGGATTCCGCCTGCGCCGAGAGGCGTCCCTCAGATTGAAGTTACGTTTGACATAGACGCAAACGGAATTCTTCACGTATCTGCGAAAGACACAGGCACCGGAAAGGAACAATCCATAAGAATCACTGCTTCCAGCGGTCTGAGCGAAGAAGAAATAAAAAGGATGATGCGCGATGCTGAGTCTCATGCAGCAGATGACCATAAGAAAAAAGAACTTGCCGAGGCAAGAAATCATGCTGATACACTTATTTATTCTGTTGAAAAGTCATTGAAGGATTACGGAGACAAACTTTCAGAGAGTGAAAAAAAGGACGTTGAGGAAGCGATTGAAAAATGCAAAAAGGCAAAAGACTCAAGCAATGACCCTGCAGAAATAAAAACCGCGACTGAAGAGCTTACAAAGGCATCCCACAAAATTGCCGAGCATATATATAAAGCGGCGCAGGAACAGCAGGCAGAGGCTAAGCCGGAAGAAGGGGGCGCGCAAAAGCCTTCAGAAGAGGAAGTTGTTGAGGCTGAATTCGAAGATGTTGACAAAAAAGGCTCATAATGTTCATAGTGTATCGCTCCTGGCTCATTAAAAATGAGCCTCGGAGCCTGCACCATAATCTGCGTACAGGATAAAACACTTTAAATGAAAGATTATTACAAGACGCTCGGCATAGATAGAAACGCCTCGCAGGATGAGATTAAAAAGGCCTTTCGCCAGCTTGCACTGAAATACCACCCTGACAGAAATCAGGGTGACAAAACCGCTGAAGAGAAATTCAAGGAAATAAACGAGGCGTACACCTGCCTTAGCGATCCTGAAAAGAGGTCAAATTACGAGAGGTTCGGCACTTCGGAAGGATTTGGAGCGGGCGGTTATGGGTATGGCGCAGGAGCCGGGTTCGGTGATATTTTTGGCGATATATTTGAGGACTTCTTCGGCGCATTCGGCGGAGGATTTAAAAGGTCAAAACCTGCAAAAGGCGCGGACTTAAAATATGATCTGAATATAAGCCTTCAGGAGGCTGCCTTTGGTTCAGAGAAGACAATAACCGTACCAAGATGGCAAAATTGCGACAAATGCAATGGCATGGGCTCCGAGCCTGGCACAACACCTGTCGGATGCCCGGAATGCCAGGGAACAGGCCACATAAGATTTCAGCAGGGTTTTTTCAGCGTTTCAAGGACATGCACAAAATGCAAAGGAACAGGAAAAATAATCACGACCCCCTGCCATAAATGCAAGGGGAACGGCAAGATAAGGGTACAGCGTGAAATATCCGTAAAAATACCGGCAGGCGTTGATAACAACTCAAGGCTCCGTTTAAATGGCGAAGGAGATGCTGGGAGCCACGGCGGTCCTCCGGGTGATTTGTACGTTGTATTAGGGATTGATGAACACCCTTTTTTCACGCGTGAGGGGATGGATATATATTGTCAGGTGCCCATATCTTTTACCAAGGCTGTTTTTGGCGGTGAAATAGAGGTTGCCACCTTAAACGGCTCTGCCAGACTGAAAATTCCCGCTGGCACGGCTTCGGGCAAATCGTTTCACTTAAAAGGCAAGGGAATGCCAAGACTCGGCAGCCATCAAAAGGGCGATCAGGTTGTGAGTGTTTACATTGAAGTTCCCAAAAAGCTCACCTCACGGCAAAAAGAGCTTCTGGAAGAATTCGCCCAAATAAGCGAAGAAGCTGATGATTCAGCAAAGGGGCTCAAAGACAGATTGAAAGACTTTTTCTCTGCATAAAGAAATAAAAATAGCAGGGTTGAATGCATTTTTTTAATTTAAAAAAAATCCTCCCCTTTTTAATCGTTGCGGCTGCGGCAATCCTCACACATATCAATACCCTTGATGGCGAGTTCATCCTCGATGATTATGACAACATCGTGCATCAGGAGAGGATAAAAACCCTCTCCGGTTCTTTAGACTTTTTTAAAAATGTAGATATCGTAGACAAAAGCCGTCTCCCCGAAGATGCCATGTGGAGAAATCCTTATTACAGGCCTCTGTTTATGGCATCTTTTGCCATTGATTACATGCTTTACGGCATGGACCCGGCAGGATACCATCTCAGCAATATCTTTCTTCACATGTTAGCGTCCGTGCTTGTTCTGCTGGTCGCAAAAAAAATAACCGGCGACATAAATATCGCCTTTCTCTCTGGCATTATCTTTGCTGTTCATCCGGCCCACTCAGAAGCTGTAACATGGATAGGCGCGAGATGCCACATAATGGCCGCAATCTTCATGCTGCTCGCACTTTACTTTTATCTTGCTTCAGCATCGAAAAATTTCAGGGCATACTTATTTCTTTCCGCGCTGTCTTCTGCCTTTGCCCTTCTTTCCCTGGAGATGCCGGTAACTATGACCTTGATTATCCTTTCCTGCGGATTATTGATTACGAGAGACTCTTTCAAGTCCGGTCATCTTATTCCATTTCTGCTCGTCCTTGTCTTCTATTTTATTGCGAGAAAACTGGTTATGGGCGCATCCATAACCGAGGTTAAAACCCTGTCTTATGCTGAAAGGCTGCTGACAGCGCCATATCTGTTCGCTTCATACATTAAGGAATTCTTCCTGCCATTTGGCCTGAAGGTTTCCTACAATATCACGCCAATAAAAGCGTTTTCTGATCCGAGATTTATTCTTTCGTCAATCTTCAGCATTGCCGCTGCCTTATTTATGTTTCACGTATCGAGGAGCAACAGGGCAATAGCATTTGCGTCGCTCTGGTTTTTCTTGAACATATCCACTGTGCTGAACGTAATACAGGAGGTGCAGCCGTTTTACATGTCAGCAAGGTATCTGTACATCCCGTCAATAGGTCTTTCATTGATCTCTGGAATAGCATTGTTCAAATTGACAAAATTTCACCGCTATGCACCCGCAATTGCGATAGTGCCTGTGCTGCTTTTTTCTCTAAAAGCATGGCAGATGAATAAATTCTATCTCAAGGACGCGGAATTGAAATCCATTATACTGCCTGCTGACCCAGCGCACCGCATGATGCTTCTGGGACTCTACATACAGAACGGTGAATATGACCGGGCAATGGACATAGCAGAGGAGGTATTAAAAACCAATCCTTCATACACCGAGGCATATCTTGCTATGGCCTCAATATACAATGCCACCGGAAAACCGGATATGGAAGAAGAATCATATGAAATGGCTGTCAAAAAAGGGAAAACCAGATCCAAGGAAATAGCCTACTCAAACCTCGGCATCATTTATGCCAAAAAAGGTAAATACCCAGAGGCTGTCGAGATGCTTAAAAAGGCGTTGGAACTAAGGCCTTCTTTTGAGGATCATTACAATCTGGGCATTATTTACCGGAACATGGAGATGTTTGACAAGGCGCAAAAAGAGTTTGAAGCAGCCGATAGTCTTAAAAAAAATACGGAATAATACGCTAACCAGACATCTTAATAAACTTTACTTTTTTCAAAAAAACACTTTACCATTATAAAAGCCTGTATCAGTCTGCAGGGAATGCTCTCTAAATATTATTTTTTAAAAGACTATTATGAAAAAACTTATCTTCTGCTTTTCCTTGTTTATATACTGCCTGCTCAGCCCGAACTCCCATCACAGCGCTAATGCCTCCGAAACATACACCTTCGGCATAGTACCTCAATTTGAGCAGCGCAAACTTTACTCGATATGGAAGCCTATTATAGAGGAACTCGAAAAGAGGACAGGTTTCACCTTCAGGATAGCCACCGCGCTCACAATTCCTGAATTTGAAAAAAAATTCGCAAAAGGCAATTTTGACTTTGCTTATATGAACCCTTACCATCTTCTTAAGGCAAATAAGGCTCAGGGTTATATCCCCATCCTGCGATGCAGCGATCCCTAAAAGGCATACTGGTAGTAAAAAAAGACAGTCAGATAAAGGAACTCTCCGAATTGAACGGTAAGACAATCGCGTTTCCTTCGCCCAATGCACTCGGCGCTTCCCTGCTAATGAGGGCGGATCTTGAGAGGTTTTACAATGTGAAGTTTTCTCCCCTTTATGTTAAAACACACAGCTCCGTTTACATTCATGCTGCAACCGGTCTTACAGATGTTGGAGGAGGCATAGATAAAACATTGCAGGAGCAGGAACAGACAGTCCGTGATGCGCTTCGCATCTTATATACGACGCGGCCAATGCCTTCTCATCCCATCTCGACTCACCCGCGCGTGCCAAGAGAACATGCCAATAAGGTTCAGCGTGCGATGATTGAAATGAACAATACAAAAGAAGGCAATGAATTGCTGTCAAAAATACCAATTAATGAACCCATTCCTACGACATTTGAGGATTATAAACACATGCTGGGCTGGGGTCTGGATGCATATTGGGAAAAGGATTGATTATTTAATGAGCCTAAGGATAAAACTTCTGACACCTCTGTTTGTTTTCAGTCTCCTGCTCGTCTTTTATTTTTACGCTCACCAGATGCCCAATGTCCTTGAGCAGCTCGAAACCGAACACCGAATATACACAGAAAATCACCTCGACAGCATCATAGAAGGCTTGATTCCACTGCTGTTAGGCCATCAGCTCGATGCTGTTTACGAAAATCTGGACTCGTTATTAAAAAACAATCCAAACTGGATAAGCATCCAGATTCTCAATGCTGACGGAAAAAACATTTATCCTATCCAGCCGCCTTCTGCACAGCAAAGCAATCGGGCCGATTCTATTCGTTCATTTGAACGCCGGATAAACTTTATCGGCTCTGACCTCGGTAAGCTAATATTAATATCTGATATAAGCCCTATTCTTATCGATGCTAAAAAAAGAATTGATGACCTTATGCTTTCTCTTTTAGCAGGGATAGCAGTTTTCACTTTAATAATCGCTATTATGCTCGAGGGTGTCGTAAGAAGACCTGTCAGGCTTTTAGCCAATGCATCAAAGAAACTCGCGGACGGCGATTTTGAGGCGCAACTGATGAAGACGGGAAACGACGAGATGAGCACACTTATTGACAGCTTTGCTGTCATGCGAGACTCCATCCGCAAATATCAGACTGACTTGATACAAAAAAACGAATCGCTTATAAAGCTTTCCCGCGCTGTTGAGCAAAGCCCTGTATCAATCGTCATAACCGACACAAGTGGAGATATAGAATTTGTAAATCCCAGGTTTCTACAGACAACGGGATATTCTGAAAAAGAGGTTATAGGAAAGAAACTCGGCATAATGAAATCCGCAAATGCAGGGACCAATGATTACAAAATGCTGTGGGAAACCATCTCATCAGGCAGGGTATGGCAGGGAGAGTTTCACAATAAAAAGAAAAACGGGGAAGTCTTTTATGAGTATGCGTCAATCTCTCCTATTAAGAACAAAGACGGTGTCATTACCCACTATCTCGGCATTAAAGAAGACATAACCGACAGAAAAAAACTCGCCCCCGAGAAACAATACGCTGAACAGATACTCACCGCATCTGAAAAAGCTGCAAATCTCATCAGTCAGCTTTTGTCATTCAGCCGGAAACAGATGATAGGCCCCGGGCTGATTAATCTGAATGAAATCATAACTGGAATGGAGAAGTTTACAGCAAGGTTACTGGGCGAAGACATAGAAATCAATACCAATCTATTTAGCGGAGAACTGCCTGTATTTGTTGAAGCAGGCCAGATAGGGCAGGTGCTGATGAATCTGTACACCAATGCAAGGGATGCCATGCCAAAAGGTGGATTGTTGACCATACGCACGGACATCGCTAACTTAAGCGCTGAATATGTCAATATCAACGGTCTTCACAAGCCGGGGATATATGCGATAATATCCGTAACAGATACCGGTTCAGGAATAAACGAGGATATCAGGGATAAGATATTCGAGCCTTTTTTTACAACCAAGGAAATAGGCAAAGGCACCGGACTCGGACTTTCAATCGCATACGGCATAGTAAAACAGCATAACGGACTTATAAATGTGTACAGTGAAAATGGAAAAGGGACGACCTTCAAAATATTCCTTCCATTCGCAAGTGATGAAATAAAAAATACGGAATCAGAAGATACCGTTGACGACAAAAAAGTTGCGAAGTACAATGGCGCGGAAACCATACTTATTGCAGAGGATGACGAGGCAGTAAGATCTCTTGCGCAGCATGTTCTTGAAAAAAACGGCTATGAAACCTTAGTGGCGCGGGACGGAGATGAGGCTGTTGTCAAATTCAGGGAAAGCAACGATAATATTCAGCTATTGATACTCGACCTAATAATGCCAAAAAAGAATGGGAAAGAGGCTTACGATGAAATCAGGCAATTAAGACCTGATATAAAGGCTATTTTTATAAGCGGATATACTGCAGAGGCAATCCGTAAGAAGGGGATTTTTCAGGATGACTTTGACTTCATATCAAAACCCGTATTGCCTTCAACACTGCTTTGCAAAGTAAGAGAAGTCCTGGATAAAACCGTTGCCTTTTAAAAATTGGCTTGACAAAGTTGCATTTTTCTTTTGACTTTTACCATTTTGTCATGTTATAAAATCGCAGCCCGCATATTTTTGCGGGATTTATCAGCAACCTGATTTTCAGGAAAAAAAGGAGGATTCAGCAGTTATGGCGTTAGAAGGAACAGTTAAGTGGTTTAATGAGTCCAAGGGGTTTGGGTTCATTCAGCAGGAAAGCGGACCGGATGTATTTGTGCATTATTCTGCATTAACAGGAGATGGGTTCAAAACACTGGCTGAAGGACAGAAGGTAAGATTTGAGATTGTTCAAAGCGACCGTGGGCCTAAGGCATCGAACGTAGAAAAAATTTAACCATTTCAGGGCCCGCAAGGGCCCTTTCATAATCTCATCACAATTTAGCGCACATCTCTTTTGGATTATTGCGTTCAGCAGTTTTCTTGACATTTTACAGCAATATCATTCTAAATTTATTATCGTATTATTTTAAGGAGGATTATTATGAATGTCAGGGAACTTTTGGTAACCAAAGGCAAGGACGTTGTTTCAATGGATGGAGAAAATACAGTAGAGGACGCTATAAGGTCTATGCACAGCAGGAAAATCAGCGCCATATTGATAACCGAAAACGGCAGGCCAATAGGCATATTCACTGAAAGGGATGTTGTAAGGTGTTATATTTCGATCGAGGGGAAACCTTTTAAAGATGCTTTGCTTAGGGACTTTATGACCACTAACCTTATAGTCGCGGAACCCGAGGATGAAATCGGCAGTGTTATGTCAGTCATGGTGCAGAAAAACATAAGACACCTGCCCGTATCTGACAAGGGGAAAGTAATAGGCATACTATCTATCCGGGATGTCATACAATCTCAGGTCAGCAAACTTACGTCTGAGATACATTATTTAAAAGACTATATAACAGGCGCCTGAACATAAGCCTTCAGGCCCTGTCGCATTCGCGCTTTTTTAAGAAATGAAGCTTATTATCGGCGAACTCGTCAGCCTCATAACAAAGAAACAGGAAAGCAACATCAGGGTTCTGGCAAAGTTTTTTCTTGTCCTGCTGGCAATGGTTATAATCTACAGCATCCTGTTTCACGTACTGATGCTTGCGGAAAACGATGAGATTTACTTTCTTTTGATTTACCACCTGTCTGGACAGGCTGCTGAAGCCTCTTTCCCACAGGCATTTTTTTTGTATTGATTCCGTCAAGCCTCCAGAATTTATTAAAATATTCGTCCGCCCTTAATGAAGCCGCGAATTCATCCCAGTTTTTTAACCTGAAAAATGCAGTTCAAATGGACACACCTGTAGAGTCAATCATGTCAGGGCATTTC
>JBBILM010000043.1:0-16057 GCA_037444915.1 Nitrospirota bacterium
TTATTAAGGGGGAATAAAAAAGGATTACCCATTTAAAGTGAGAAAGAACCTAAAAGCTTTTATGCTTTTAAATATTGATTAGGAGGTTAAGATGGCTGAAACTTTAGAAGTAAGATGGCATGGCAGGGGCGGTCAGGGAACTGTCACTGCTGCAAAGGTCTTTGCTGCTGCGTGTTTAAGCGGAGGCAGGCATGTACAGGCATTCCCGGAGTACGGACCTGAGCGTTCAGGTGCGCCTCTCAGGGCTTACAACAGGATTAGTTCACATGAATTAAGGATGCACTGTCCTGTTTTAAACCCGAAGATTGTTATGGTTGTTGACGCAACACTGCTTGACGGCATTGATGTAACGGACGGCTCTCTTGAGGACGCCATTTTTGTGGTGAATTCTTCCAAGGACCCCAAGGACCTTAGAGAAAAACTTAAGGCAAAACCTACTCAAAAGGTTTTTACGATTGATGCTACTAAAATCGCCATCGACAATATAGGCAGGCCATTGCCGAACTCTCCGATGGTCGGCGCTCTGGCAAAGGTATCAGGTATCGTGAGTATTGATGTGATAGTTGATGACGTGAAAAAGAGCTTTGGAAAAAAGTTTTCACAAAAGATAATTGACGGCAATGTTGAGGCAGTAAAACAGGGTTATGAGGAGGTAAGAGAAGGATGAAACTTAAAGGGTGGAAAGAAGTTACGCCTGGCGCTGTAATTACAGAAGCTGGAAGCGCCTTGAAATTTAAGACAGGCTCATGGAGAGCATTTAAGCCTGTATGGATTGAGGAAAATTGCATTCAGTGCCTTTTTTGCTGGCTTTACTGCCCGGATATGGCTGTAAAGGTGAAGGATGGCAAAAGGGCTGAGTTTGATTATGACTATTGCAAGGGATGTGGTATTTGCGCTTTGGAATGCCCTGGTAAAAAAGGAAATAAGGCGATCATAATGGAAGAGGAGGGCAGATAAATGGGAAAGGTTGTTGCTATTACAGGTAATGAGGCAGTTGCTAATGCTTTAAGACAGATAAATCCTGATGTCTGTGCAGCATATCCCATAACTCCACAGACAGATATGATGCAGAGGTTTTCGAGTTTTGTTAATGATGGCAAGGTGAAAACAGAAATCATCCTTGTTGAAAGTGAACACAGCGCCATGAGTTGCTGCATAGGGGCAGCAGCAGCAGGAGGCAGGGTTGTTACCGCAACATCAGGTCCTGGTCTTGCGCTTATGTGGGAGATGCTTTTTGTCGCGTCCGGCATGAGGCTGCCGATCTTTATGCCAGTTGTTAACAGGGCATTGTCAGCGCCTCTTAATATTCACGGCGACCATTCCGATGCCATGGGAGCAAGGGATTCCGGCTGGATTCAGTTGTGGACAGAGAACGCGCAGGAGGCCTATGACAACGCTGTAATGGCCCTACTTATAGCCGAGCACAGCGACGTAAGACTTCCAATCATGGTATGCATGGACGGATTTATTATCAGCCATTCCATCGAAAGGGTTGAACTTCTTGATGACGCTGATGTGAAGAAATTTGTTGGTGATTATAAATCATTGAACCCGCTTCTTGATATTAACCATCCAAAGAGCATAGGGCCGCTGATTCTGCCAGATTATTATATGGAGTTTAAGAGGTCACAGCATGAGGCAATGTCAAAGGTTAAAGATGTTGTCCTGAATGTTTCTGATGATTTTGCCAAACTCAGCGGCAGAAAATACGGACTTTTTGAAACATACAGGCTTGAGGATGCCGAAGTCGGGCTTGTTGTGCTGAACTCAGCCGCAGGAACTTCCAAGGATGTGGTTGACAGCTTCAGGGATAAGGGCATTAAAGCCGGATTGTTAAAGCCCAGACTTTTCAGGCCATTCCCTTATGAAGAGGTTGGAGAAGCGCTAAAGCACCTGAAGGCTGTTGCCGTGCTTGACAGGGCTGATTCATTTGGTGCGTTTGGCCCGCTGTATACAGAAATAGCGTCGAGTATCTATCCGTATAAGGAAAAACCAATACTCATTAACAAGATATATGGCTTGGGCGGAAGGGATTATATGCCGTCACATGGAGAGCTTGTTTTAAATGAACTCGCTGAAATAGCAAAGACAGGCAAGGTAAAAACTTTTAAAGAATATATAGGAGTGAGGGAGTAATATGGCAACACCACTTAGTTTAAAAGAGCTTTCCAAAAAAGAAGTGCTTTTGACATCAGGACACAGGATGTGCGCTGGATGCGGTGCGCCGATAGTAGTAAAGATGGTGCTGCTCGCGTCCGATTATCCGGTTGTAGCATCAAATGCTACAGGATGCCTTGAGGTTTCAACATGCATATCTGAATTTACCGCATGGAAGATTCCATGGATGCATAGCGCATTTGAGAATTCAGCTGCTACTGCAGCCGGCATTGAAACAATGTACCGTTCCCTTAAAAAACAGGGAAAGATTGATCAGGAGATCAAATTCATAGCATTTGGCGGCGACGGCGGCACTTATGATATAGGATTCCAGAGCCTTTCAGGCGCAATGGAAAGAGGACATGACATGCTTTATGTATGTTATGACAACGGCGCCTATATGAATACGGGCATACAGCGCTCGAGCGCGACCCCTCTGGGAGCTGATACTACCACCTGTCCTGCAGGCAGTGTTATCCCCGGAAAACTTCAGGAAAGAAAGGACCTTACGGCAATAATGGCTTCACACGGAATACCGTATGTTGCTACAGCCTCTCCAAGCCACTGGTCTGATCTGATGAAAAAGGTCAAAAAGGCGCTCGAAATCAAGGGACCTAAGTTTATGAATATCATCGCTCCATGCAACCGCGGATGGAGATCAAGAAACGATGACGCCATTCTCTTAAGCAGGCTTGCTGTTGATACATGTTACTGGCCGCTTTATGAAATCGAAAACGGTGTGACAAGGATTACGGTCAAGCCAAAGGAGAAAAAGCCTCTCACCGAGTTTTTAAAGCCTCAGGGGAGGTTCAAGCATGTATTCGCTCCTGAGAACGAGTGGCTCTTGAATAAGGCGCAGGAACAGGTAGATAGGACATGGGAAAGACTTCTCATGCAGGAATCCTGCACTGCTCCAAAAGAGTAGCTAATAGCAAAATATTTGAGCAACATTGGAGGAAGGAGTAATCCTTCCTCCAATGTTTTTATATATGGGTTACATGCAGGCCAGGATATCGCGGCAGACTTAATCAAAAGTCAAATATTTGTTCAATATGATTATTCCACTGTTTCAATGCGTAATCTGATATAGCCTGTCTTCTGAGTCTTTTATCCCTTATTTTCATTACATCTTCATCAGCGGGTATCAGGCCGAAATTGATATTGCTCGGCACAAAATATTCAGGACGTGAGTATATGATATGGTTCAAGAGAGAGCCATGGGCTGTGCGACTGGGCCACTTGACAGCCTCTTTGCCAAGAATTTTTTTTGAGGCGTTTACTCCGGCTATCAAACCTATAGCCGTTGATTCAATGTATCCTTCAACCCCTGTCATTTGTCCGGCCAAATATATGTTGTCTTTCATTTTAAGGCTTAAGTCTTCATTCAAATGGATCGGGGAGTTTATATATGTGTTTCTATGAATACTGCCTAATCTCAAGAATTCGGCGTTTTCAAGACCCGGGATCAATCTGAAAACGCTTTTCTGGGCATTCCATTTAAGCCTTGTCTGAAAACCAACCATGTTGTATGAGGTTTTCTCCCTGTTTTCCGGTCTCAGTTGTACGACAGCGTAAGGAATACTGCCTGTCAAGGGATTTCTCAGACCAACAGGTTTTAAAGGCCCGAATCTTAATGTATCTCTTCCCCTTTTTGCCATTATCTCAACAGGCATGCATCCCTCAAAAACCTTTATGTCTTCGAATTCCCGAGCAGTAACAATATCGGCATTTATTAAGCTATCGTAGAAAAGGTCGTATTCATCCTTATTCATCGGACAATTTATATAGTCATTGCCGCCTTTGCCATACCGGGAGGCAAAATATACTATGGAATAATCTATGCTTTCGCTGTCAACAATCGGAGCTATCGCATCATAAAAGTGCAGATGCTCTCCGCCAATAAGCGCTTTTATTGATTCAGCCATCGCGTTTGAGGTGAGCGGCCCTGTTGCTATAATGGAAATCGAATCAGGCAGTTCCGTAATCTCTTTTCTGACAATATCTATCAGCGGGTTTTTATCCAGTGCTTCGGTTATGTATTCAGAAAACAATATACGGTCAACTGCCATTGCTGATCCTGAAGATACTTCCGTGGCTCTCGCGGCCGTCATTATCAGTGAGCCCGCCATTTCCAATTCTTTCTTAAGAAGGCCGGGGCCAGTCGCTGTTTCCATTGATCTCAAAGAATTTGAGCAAACGAGTTCAGCCAAAGAAGGGGTCTTGTGGGCTTCTGTCATCCTGTCAGGCCTCATCTCGCAGAGAATAACCTTTATCCCGTGCCTCGCAGCCTGCCATGCGGCTTCGCAGCCGGCGAGTCCTGCGCCGATGATAATTAATTCCTGCATATAAAATAATACCTTAACAGAAGGTGTCTTTGAAAGAAGGAGCGCAGGCTGTAATATGCATGCCCGCGCAATCAGGGGAGAGTAAGGCTTCTATTAATAATTAGGGACACATCCCGTATTTCTTGACAATAATATCACTATTCTGTAGAATTACTCCATGCCAAGGATAGCAAGAGCTGTAGCAGCCGGATTCCCTCATCATATAATCCAGAGGGGGAATAATAAAGAGAAGGTCTTTTTTGAAAAAGAGGACAGACAAAAATATCTGGAGTTGCTCAAAAAATATTCTGACAAATGGCAATGCCCTATCCTTGCATATTGCCTTATGAATAACCATGTGCATTTACTCGCAAGACCTAAGCAGGAAGAATCTCTTTATAAAATGATGCAAGGCATAACACTCTGCTACACCCAGCATATCAATCGGAAATATGAAAAAACCGGAAGATTATGGGAAAGCAGATACCATTCCTGCATAGTTGACAAAGAACAGTACTTATGGGCTGCGGCAAGGTATATAGAGCAAAATCCAAAGCGGGCAAAGATAGTGAAAAAAGAAGAGGAATATCCTTATTCAAGCGCAAAAGCGCACATCGAAGGAAAAAGAGATGATATATTGGGCGAAGAGCTTTTTAACGATATTCATCAGAGGAAAGACTATATAGCATTTATAAGAGAGAGCATTACAGAAGAAGAGATGCAAAGATTGAGATATACTACGAGAACTGGAAGACCATTTGGGAGCGAAGGGTTTATAAAGAAGATGGAGAAGAGGCTTGATAAACGATTCATATTGCAGAAACCGGGCAGACCTAAAAAGGCAAACAGTTAAATATGGGATGTGTCCCTATTTTTCAGTAGTTCCCCAACTCAGGTGATGGGTTTGGCGTAAACTGGCACGTCTTGTTATGACTTTAGAGCAGTGGGATATAATATAAATAAAAGGGAGGACGAAAAGAATGAAGGAAAAATTAACGGCAATCTTTCAAAAGTCGCCATACGGATATATTGGTTTTGTTGAAGAACTTCCTGGAGCGAATGCGCAGGGCAAAACACTCGAAGAAACGAGAAAAAATCTAATTGAGGCGGTTCAACTCGTCTTGGATGCTAACAGGCGACTCTTTGAGGAAGAACTTAAGGGGCTTGAAATTATAAAAGAAGACTTGGGAGCTGTAACAGCTTGAAACGAAAAGATGTTATCCGTCATCTTGAATTAAATGGATGCGAATTTTTGCGGGAAGGTGCGAATCATACGGTATATGTAAATCGATTGAAAAAGAAAGTAAGCACTGTTCCACGACATCGAGAAATAGATGAGAACCTTGTCATAAAAATATGTAAAGACCTTGAAATATCGAAGCCATAATAAAACGCTATAAGTATGCAATAAAGGTTCAGGTTTCGGCTATATAAATAGAAGGGCGTATGATAGCAAGCATCGCTAGCATGATGCGGATTATCAGAGTATTAATGTTATCCAATAAAGCACAGGCCCTGCAAATAGAACGCCGTCTATTTTATCAAGAACGCCTCCGTGACCTGGTATGAGAGAGCCGGAGTCTTTTATACCCGCATCCCTTTTGAACATGGATTCAACGAGGTCGCCAGCTATAGTCACAGCTCCTATAGCGCCGCCGATTAATATGAAAGAGGAAATGTCGGTATTTTTGATGAAAAGGCTTCCGATTACCAGCGCGGAGAAGATGCCGCCTGCCACAGAGCCTAAAGCCCCTTCTACTGTTTTGTTCGGGCTTACTTCCCTGTAAAGCTTCCTCTTTCCTAATCCCTTGCCTATATAATAGGCGAAACTGTCAGACGTCCATGCGCACGCGTATAAAAGTATTATCCATTCATGACCGAGCAGCCGGAGATGCCATTGGGTGAGGAGCAGATGCGGAATGTATAAAAAACCGGTTACTGCCGGAGCTATGTCTCGTAAGGAAAAAGAAGGGTCTTTAATAAGAAAAAGACGGGCGGATGATATAAGAATAAAAGCTATTATTGCCGTATTTACAGGCGATGGCGCCAACGGATTTAAAGCTGAAAACATTAATAAGATGCCGCTTGCTACACCCAATAGCGAGATGGATTTTTTTGTTTTATACATGGAATGAAATTCGATCTGCGCCAAAATCATTACTATTGTGAGAATAAGAAGGAAGAAAACCGGCGGCAATTCAGTTATATACAGATAAAAAACAGGAAGGGCGATTAAGGCTATAAGGACTCTTTTGGTATGCTGGCTTAAGGGCATTTGATTGATCCGTCAGTCACCCTGCCGAACCGCCTGTCTCTCATCTGGTATTCATTGATTGCTTCCAATAAATTATCCCTCGTGAAATCAGGCCATAAGACATTGGTAAAATAAAACTCCGCGTACGCGGACTGCCACAGCAGAAAGTTGCTAAGCCGCTGCTCCCCGCTCGTTCTTATTATGAGATCCGGGTCCGGCAGACCGGCTGTATCAAGAAGACTGCCTATGCATTCTTCGGTAATTCCGTCGGAAGTTATTTTTAAGGTCATAGCCTTTTTTAATGCCCTGATTATCTCATCTCTTCCCCCATAGCTCAAGGCGCATTGTAAAACCATTCCTTTGTTATCTGCTGTCCCTTCTTCGACTGCTTCGATCAATGCCCTGATGCCCTGGGACAATTTATCCCTGTTGCCCACAACCCTGAACCTGATTCCTTTTCTCATGAAATCGAGGAACTCTTCTTCAAGGGTTGTTTTAAGCAGCTCCATTATAACTGAAACTTCTTCCTCGGGCCTCATCCAATTCTCCAGGGAAAACGCATAAAGGGACAGAACCTTCACGCCAAAGTCTGAGGCTGCCCTGACAACCTCTTTTACTGTTTCCACCCCTTTTTTATGGCCTTCGAATCGCGGCAGGCCCCTTATCTGCGCCCACCTGCCATTGCCGTCCATTATGATGGCTATGTGTTTTGGTATGGTTTTTGTTTCCATTTTAAATTCTATATCTCTTTTAATGAATATATATACAGCATAGTGCCTATTGGATTTTTACCTTTCAATATGTTTTCAAACCTTATCCCGAATAATGGTTTTGAGAGAACCATCATTTTGTCGCCCGAGATAGCATAGTCGAGGATCTCCCCATTTATGTTTTCGAGTAATTTTCTTTCTTCCAGAGCAACACCGTTCCACCAGAAAGTTTTTAGTTCTGACTTTTTATATCCAAGGCCTGTGGCCTGGGCAACCAGTGGAGTGCGAATGGGAAGTATTATTTCGCTTCCTCTCTGGATAAGCTTGTCTTTTACTGACCAGAAACCTTTGTCAATCATGCCGGAAAGAGACTCTTTTTTAAATGTTGTGGTAAAACCGCCAAAGGTTTCTTTGCTTATCCATATTCTAATGCCTTTCTCATCATACAGATTAAGATGACCTCTGTCATCCCATGCCAATATCCCCTGCCTTCCATCAGGCGCGTATACAAACACAAAATCATAGATATTCAGTCCATCAGGCAATTTAATAGCATCACCCTTTTTGTAACCGCCTTCAAAATGATTGATAACAAATATGCTGCCGTCATAGCCATAAAGTTTATTATATCCCTGGCTAATGACCCTGCCTTCTACTAATCTTAAAAAGGCATCCTCTGCCCTATAAAGCTGTACAAAGCCCGAATCCTGCAATTCATATATATACGAGACAACATTCCCGTTATGCATGGCTGTAATAAGCATCTCGTCTTTTTTGTTTTTATTAAAGTCGCCTGTATCAAGCCAGAGGATATCACCTGAATTAGGGATTCTGAATTCCCACAGCGGATTTAGATCTACTCCAGACCTGTAAACTCTTATGGAGTTGCTTGCGGTGAGTATTATTTCAGCGTCGCCATTTCCATCAAGGTCGCCTGTTGCGAGACGTTGAGACCCGAATGGCAATTGATAAGATAACAGTATTTCCCCTTCCATAGATGAAAATATGCCTGATCTTGCCCTGAGGTCTTTAACAAAGGCTGCATCAACAGCCGCGCTTTTGTCTGAAAATATTTTTGAATCGCTTGTCCAGTAAAGTTTTTGCGTAAGATTGACATGATCGGCTGAATCTTCTGATTTTAATACCAATACCGCGTCAGTGTTTCTGCTTACTGCGTCAGCCACTATTTTATCTATTTCATTGGTTTCAATGCCGGTGTCTGATAGTTCGAACCGCCCGCTCTCTCGAAGCATATTGTAATAAGCGTCACCAAGGAACCAGTTAACATTGCCCTGATAAAATAAAATCCTTATCTTTGTGGCGGGTATCTTAATCTTTGCGTTTAAAAAATCTTCCGGATTGCCTTTAATGATTATGCCTTCCAATTCAGGACTTGTCCGGGTTATTTCGATTTCTCCAATAGGCATCTCCATTCTGCCGAGAGGCTCTTTTGTTACGGGATGAATGAAGCTGACCCCTTCCTGAAATGCCCGGAATCTCATACCTTTTTTAATTGAGCCTGGCATTTCACTTTCTATTTTCAAGCTGCTGTCAGGCGCTGCAGCAACAGAAACAATTTTTCCTGTTATCGGCTCGAAATAAGACAAAACTTCGTTTTTTAAACTATTCAGGGCGTCTTCCCTTCCTGCTTTCGAGCTGTCAGACTGGGCGCTGCACATTCCGGCAGGCATCAGAAAGTAAATGCTCATAAGCATAATCACGAAAAAACAGCCTGTTTTTAATGAAACGGGCAAGGTTTTGTTTAACAAGTTTGTTATTTTTTTCATAACTTATGCGACCTCCTGTATGAATGAACAGTTTAAATCATAAATTCATAATATGTCAAAAACCCTTGACTAAAAACAGCATTACAGGTTTTAATAATCAAATATGAGAAGAACTGACAAGGGAATTATTATCTATCCATACATAGGTCAAATTTTTCTGCTTATCGGATTGATGTTATTTTTGGCTTCATGCAGCGGAACCAAGGTGCAGAAAAAGGATGAAGGCTTTGACGCGGAAAGGTACATGACTCAGGCTGACATGCTTATCAGCCAGAAGGAATATGACGAGGCAAGAAGGATATTGCTTGAGGTGAAAAACAGGGATTTATCCCGCAAATATTCGCCTTCTGCACAGCTTAAAATAGCTGATTCATATATTAAAGAGGGCGAGTTGGATACAGGAATCGATGCCTACCGGAAATTCCTCGAAATGTATCCCGTAGGACAGTATTCATCCTACGCTCAGTATCAGATAGCAATGGCTTATTATGTTCAGATAGAGTCTCCTGACAGGGGTGCCGGGGCTGCTAAAATAGCTTTAAGCGAGTTTTTAAGGCTTAAGGAGATGTTCCCGAGAAACCCGTTCAGGGAAGTGGTGGAACTCAGGATAGAGAAGTGCAGAAATGTGATAGCTGACGGCGAGTTCATGATAGGAGAATTTTATTATAAAAAACAGGCTTATAGTGCCGCAGCCGGAAGATTTCAGGGCATCCTTGAACAATTCCCTGATTATAAGAGAACAGACGAGGTTTTGTTTTTCCTCGGCAATTCGTACAAGAATCTCAAGATGCCGGACAGCGCAAGGGATGTTTTCAATGAATTACTGCTCAGGTACCCCTCAAGTAAATTTGCTTTAGATGTAAGGAAGGAAGTCCAAAAACTGTGACATATCCTTATTATCCTGCCTTTCTTAATCTGCAGGGAAAAAAATGTATTGTTATTGGCGGCGGTGCTGTTGCTGAAAGAAAGGTTATGTCCATTCTCAGATGCGGGGCTGTTGTGAAGGTGATAAGCCCTTTGCTGACAAAGAGGCTTCAGCAGCTTAAGATGACAAATGCTATAAAGCATATTAACAGGCGTTACAGGACAGGCGACCTGAAGGACGCGTTTTTAGTTATAGCAGCTACATCGGATTATTCTGTCAACAAAAAGATAGCGGATGAATCGGCGTGCCTTGTAAATGTTGTTGATACGCCTGAACTCGCCAACTTTATTGTCCCTTCGGCAATTAATAATGGGCCATTGACAATAGCTGTCTCTACCTCCGGCGCAAGCCCTGCAATGGCAAGAACAATTAAATCAGAGCTGAAATCATTATATAACAAAGACTTCGGCAGGTTTACGGCTTATCTCAAAAATGTCCGGGCTGCGGCAATCAAGGAAATACCCGACACAAAAAAAAGGCGGGGTTTTTTGAAGGATATAGCAGCCGGTGATATTATGCGCATACTTAGGGAGAGGGGCTACGCGGAAGCCAAAGAAAGGGTAAACAAACACTTTAGTACAATAAAAACAGGGGAATTGAAATAGTTATGCTAAATGTTGGTGTAATAGGCGTTGGCTATCTTGGACAGCATCATGCCCGGATTTTTTCAGAAATCGCGGGTGAATCCGGAAATGTCAGACTTGTCGCAGTTGTTGACCAGTCCAAAGGCCGGGCTGAGGAAATAGCAGCCAAATATGGGTGCAAAGCGTATCAGGACCACAAGGATATTTTAGGCAGTGTTGATGCAGTGAGCATTGTCACGCCTACCACGCTGCATTATGAAATAGCGCTGGATTGCATAAGGGCTGGCAAGCATCTCATGCTCGAAAAGCCGATAACTACAACCATAGAAGAGGCGGATGAATTGATCAGTGAGTCAGAAAAGGCCGGGGTTATAGTTCAGGCAGGGCATCTGGAGAGATTCAATCCAGCGGTTTCAGCGATACATCCATTTATAAAGCAGCCGCTTTTTTTTGAATCCGAGAGATTGTCGCCTTTTTTGGGAAGAGGCGTTGACGTGGATATTACCCTTGATCTTATGATACATGACATTGATATAATTTTTTCGCTCATTGCTTTAACGTCAAAAGAAGATACCAGGCAAAATAGCAATATGGCGGCAATTAAAGACATGAAGGCAACAGGCGCTAATGTGCTTACCGAAAGGATTGATGTAGCCCATGCGTGGCTTGAATTTGACAATGGCATACATGCCCAGCTAACTGCAAGCAGGATTTCTGCCGAAAAATCGAGGAAACTTAAAATATACCAGAAGGATTCATATATTGTTCTGGACTATCAGAGCATGGAAATTAACAGGTTTTTCAGGAAAGGCAATGAAATCGTTCAGGAGACAATCAATCCGGAGAGGAAGGAGCCTTTAAAAGAAGAGCTGAGAGATTTTATTCAATGTATTGGAAATAACCAAAGGCCGGCTGTTTGCGCTGTTCAGGGAAGAAATGCGCTGAAGGCAGCCTTGCAGATAGGGGATATGATAAGAAAGGGATGGTACGGTAATGAAGGCAATGATTGATCTGAAAAAGCAGTATCTTGAGATTAAAGATGAGGTTATCAGTGTATTGAATGAGGTGTTGGAGAGCTCTCAATATGTCCTCGGCAAAAAAGGTCTGGAATTTGAGGAAAGGGTTAAGGAATATCAGGGTGTAAATGATGCCATAGGCGTTGCCTCTGGCACGGATGCCCTTCACCTTGCTGTACGAGCCCTCGGGATAGGAGAGGGAGACGAGGTCATAACGACTCCATTTACGTTCTTTGCAACTGCTGAAGCAATTTTATATGCCGGCGCGAAACCCGTATTTATTGATATTGACGCTGATACATACAATATGGACGCGTCATTGATAGAAAGCAGGATAACAAAAAAGACCAGGGCGATTATGCCGGTTCATATATTCGGACATCCGGCTGATATGAGCCATATTATGGATTTGGCGAAGGCCTATAATCTGAAGGTGATAGAAGATTGCGCCCAGTCTTTCGGTGCTTCATCAAATGGCACAAAAACAGGCAGCTTCGGCGATGCCGGGTGTTTTAGTTTTTATCCGAGCAAAAATCTGGGGGCATATGGCGATGGTGGAATGATTGTTTTGAACGATTCTGGCGCGGCTGATGAGATAAGAAAGCTGAGGAATCACGGTTCAAAAGGCGGCTACAGGCACGAGTGCATAGGATATAACAGCAGGCTTGACGAGATACAGGCAGGGATACTTTTGGTCAAGCTTAAAAGGATCGATGAATATAACCGGAAGAGGCGCCAGAACGCGGCATTATACAACCGCCTGCTTTCTGATTCAGTAAAATGCCCGGTCGAAAAAGAGGGCTGTTATCATGTTTATCACCAGTACACTATCAGGAGTGACAGGAGAGATTTTATCCAGCAGCGGCTCAGGGATAAGGAAATATCTTCTGTGGTTTATTACCCCATCCCCTTGCATCTGCAGGAAGCGTTAAGCTTTTTGGGATATAAGGAGGGCGATTTCCCCGCAACTGAAAAGGCTGCAAGGGAAGTCCTGTCTTTGCCGATTTATCCCGAGCTTGACGAAAAAGATATACATCAGACCGCTGAAGCAATTAATCAATGCTTGAAAGAGTAGCAATTATATCCGGCGAAAGCTCGGGGGAATTGTACGGAGCATTACTGGCGCAGGCACTGAAGGCGCGCAATCCGGAAATAAATATCATAGGCGTAGGCGGCAATGTTATGCAGTCAGCAGGAGTGGAACTTGTTGCCCGAATATCCAGCGCATTTGGTCTTACAGAGGCAGTTAAGACATACGCTGAACTCAGAAAGACTTTTCGCAAGGTAGTATCTTCTCTGAAATCTTTCAGGCCGCAGGTGCTCGTTCTGATAGACTATCCTGATTTTAATATGATGGTGGCAAGGGAGGCCAAAAGGCTCGGCATAAAAGTTCTGTATTATGTAAGCCCGCAGGTATGGGCATGGAGAAAAAAGAGGGTTAAGGTCATAGGCAGGCTGATAGACAGGATGGCTGTGATACTGCCGTTTGAGGAAGAAATATACAAAAAGCATGGAATCCCCTGTGAATTCGTAGGGCATCCGGCATTGGATGAAATCAGGGCTGTTATTGATGCCTTCGAAGGCCGGGAGCAGGGAATCACAGATCTAAAAGCAAAACTCAAGGAAGAACTCGGATTTCAGCCGCACAAGCCTCTTTTGGCGTTAATGCCGGGGAGCAGGCAGCATGAGGTGAAAAAGCTTATGCCTGTCATGGCAGAAGTGATAAGGGAGATAAAAAAACATTCCCCTGATTATCAGTTTGTGATTCCTCTGGCGCCTAATTTGGATGACGACGCATTATCACTAATCAGCGGCCTATTTGACGAAAAGATCGATGGTGGTTTGCGGCTTGCGAACCATTCCATAAAAGCGCTAATCGCATCAGACCTTGCTGTTATCGCTTCCGGCACTTCCACTCTTCAGGCATGTTTTTTAAATATCCCCATGGTCGTCATATATAAACTTTCCCGGCTCACATATCTTGCAGGCAGGCTTGTCGTCAAACTGAAGCACATATCTCTTGCGAACATCCTTCTTGATAAGTCGGTAAATGATGACACAGAACTGAGAATCAGAGAATTATTGCAGGATGAAGTTAATCATAAAAACATCCTTAAGGAACTCCATAAAATCATGCATGACTCTGAATACAAAGGCGATATCTTATCGCAATTGGAAAAGGTGACTAATCTGTTCACGCATAAAAAGGCATCTCAGAGAGTCGCGGAGATAATCGAGGAACTGGCTGTTTGAGCTTAATATGTATTTAGTTTATTCCATACTATATTCTGCTGTCCTTGCGTTTGTGCTGCCATTTGAATATCTGAAACGGCCAGGGGAACTGCGAAGCAGATGGCTTTGGGAAAGATTCGGCGGGTATGGAACTGTCCAGCATAAGATGCGAAGTCCGGAAGGAAAAACAGTCTGGATACATGCTGTATCAGTTGGAGAGGTCATATCATCGATTCCGCTTGTAAATAAACTAAAGGACAAATATCCGGAAAATAAAATAGTTGTATCCACTGTTACAGACACAGGTCAAAAAGTCGCAAGGGAAAGAATCGGCTACATTGCGGATATAATTTACATGCCTTTTGATATTCCTTTTTCAATAAATAAGGCTGTAGCGCATATTAACCCTTCTGTTTTTGTGATAATGGAAACAGAATTATGGCCTAATATCATCAGGATATTGCACTGCAAAAATATACCCGTGGTCTTGATGAACGGAAGAATCTCTGAAAAATCATTCGGCAATTACCAAAAGATGAGATTTTTCATGAAACAATTCTTGAAATACATAAGCCTTTTTTGCATGCAGAATGATTTATATTCGGAAAGGATAAAGGCGCTCGGCGCTGAACCGGGTAAGGTTAAGGTTGCCGGCAGTTTTAAATTCGATACAAAACCATTGCCTCCTGCTCCTGAATGGAATGATGTTTTCAACGGACCGGTTATAATCGGAGGAAGCACTCACAGGAGCGAAGAAGATTTAATAATAGATGCTTACGCCAGACTGCTGAAAGATTTTCCTGAACTCAATCTTATAATTGCGCCGAGGCATCCGGAGAGATTTAATGAGGTGGAAGAACTGATTAAGCAGAGAGGTTTGAAGTATATAAAACGGTCTGAATTGGCCGATGGCAGTAAAAATACCCGCATTAGCCATGAAAAATTATCAGGAGCTGTTATGCTTCTCGATGTAATAGGCGAGCTTGCCTCTGTTTACAGTCTATGTGATATTGCGATAATGGGCGGCAGTTTTATTAAACACGGAGGTCAGAATCCGCTTGAGCCGGCATATTGGGGTAAGGCAATTATTTGCGGGCCGAACATGGATAATTTCCCATTTATCGATAATTTTTATCAAAGAGGCGGGGCAATAAAGACGGATTCGGATGTTTATGACGCGGTCAAGGGTTTACTTGACAAACCGGAAAAAATCTTGTCCATGGGCAGTGTTGCAAAAGGGCTTTATAATGAAAATGCCGGAGCAGTGGATAGAGCATGGGGAATGCTGGCTTCATTTTTGAGGTTTTAATCGGGTTAAGAATAAGGAATAACTGATTTGTACAGGTACCTATCCCATATTTTAAATAACGAAATCCCAGTTTATGGAGGCAGCGCGTCGCTCGACATCTGCCCGGTTAAATCAATGTCAAAAGGTGATCCAGTGAATGTCTTTAAATTCAGCATGGAAAATCATTGGGGTACACACGTGGATTGTCCGGCGCATTTTTTTAAGGAAGGCAAAAAGGTAGTTGATTATCTTCCCGATGCTTGGCATTTTAAACATCCTCAGATAATTGACATTAATCTGAAACCTTCAGAACTTCTCGTATGCGATGATTGGGTCAGAGGCATAAGGCCTGATTCAGATATATTGCTGTTTCATTCTAACTGGGGTGAACTTAGAGGCCAGGCTTTATATAGTAATGATAATCCGGGCATACACCCTGATGTCGGCAATTATTTGAGGAGTAAACACCCCTGCATAAGGGCAATTGGAATCGACTGGATATCTATATCTCCATTCAAAAATAAAGAGTTGGGAATAGAAGCGCATCAGTCCTTTCTAAAGCCGGATAATCCGATACTGGTAATAGAAGATATGGACTTGTCATGTGAGTTTAGCAAGCTGAAAGAGGTATGGGTAATTCCTCTCAGGGTTGATGGCCTTGATGGAGCGCCGTGCACAGTCATCGGTGTTTTTGATGAAAGCTGATTCTTCTTTACTGTTATTTATGGTTCTTTCTCATATTGAGTGGGTAATTCCCTTTAGAAAAGGGGGATGATTACC
>JBBILM010000044.1:0-15813 GCA_037444915.1 Nitrospirota bacterium
ATGAGCAAGCAAGAGTTAATGGAAAATATAAATCTCATTTGCACATGGTCGGCATCAGCCTCACTTATAGACTATAGCGGAGGATTCATGGATAAATTTTTTCTGGATAAAGATAATGCTGCGCTTGTGATTATAGACATTCAGGACAGACTCGCAGTTACGATGAAAACAAAAGAAGAGGTTATTAACAATTGTCTTCACCTTATTGAGCTTTCAAAAATGATTAATATGCCGATTATTGTGACTGAGCAGTATCCCAAGGGGCTCGGACAGACTGTGAAAGAGATAAGGGAAGCATTGCCCGCATATCAGCCCATAGAAAAACTCACTTTTAGCTGCTGTGAAGAGCCTGCTTTCATGAATGAGATCAGACATCTTAAGAAGAAAAATATAATTCTTACCGGAATGGAAACGCATATATGCGTTCTTCAGACATGCGTTGGACTGCTGAAAGAGGGATTTAAGGTTCATCTGGTGCAGGATGGAGCATGTTCAAGGGCTAAAAAGAACTGGAAAACAGGCGTTGAATTCATGCGCGATGCAGGGGCTGTTATTACCTGTACAGAAACTGTTCTGTTTCAATTATTGAAGATAGCAGGCACAGAGGAGTTTAAGGCGGTATCAAAGAGGATTAAGTGATGTTGATTACTTCCTTCTCTTCCATCTTCTGTGTATCCAGAGCCATTCTGATGGATATTGCTTTATGAATTGCTCAATATAAGATGAAAATGTTTTTGTATCTTCCATTATGGCCATTTCAGGATCTTCGATATCTGATAGGCTTACTTCAGGATAAATTTTTATAGTATGCTTGTTTCCGCTCCTGTGAATAAATGCCGGAAGCACAGCAGCCCCTGTTTTTCTCGCAATCAGCGCGGGCATTTTTGTTGTCAATGCTGGAGTTCCCAAGAAATCTATGGAAAAGCCTTCGCTTCTGAAAACTGATTGATCCATTAGAATTCCGACTGCCCTGTTATTTCTTAATTCAAAAAGCATGCTTCGCAAAGCGCCTTTTTTGTATATAACCTTGTTGCCGTACTTTGTTCTCGCCCTTTCCAATAATTTATTCAAGTAAGGGTTGTTCTGGACTCTCGCAACAGTTGCTATGCCCGCAACCTTTGCGCTGAACGCAATTGCCAACAACTCCCAATTGCCGCAATGTCCCGTTATAAACAGGATGCCTTTGTTTTTAGATTTGGCCTTGTGATAATTACTAATGCCTTCAATCTCGACATTATCTATAATTTGCCGGCCGAATCCGTAATAAAGCTTGATTATTTCAACAAAGGATACGCCAATATTTATAAAGGTCTTTCTGGCAAGGATTTCAGGTCTGCCCAAATCTACATGATGTTTTGATTCAGAGATGTTTTTGATAGCTATGTTTCGTCTTTTTACCCAGATATGAAAGAGCAAAATGCCGAGTTTTTCCCCGGTTTTTATGCTTATCTTATAGGGAAGCAGTGAGATGGGAAGGGTGACTATTATTAAGAAAAATGTTTCGATAATCCATCTAAGCTTTATCATTGGCAATCGCAGTGTTTAATATAGCTCCTTAGGCATATTCAGACCTTTTAATTTAATTGTTTTTTGGCATTTATATCAATTGCTGAAGCATTACCAAAAGCCGCCATCAATTTGATCTATGGCAAGCGTGACATCTTCAAAACCATGAATCGCAGCACTGGTTATTATGTGCCATGCGCGAACATAGGCGCTTAATTGCTTTTTTTTAGACAATCAAATTATTCTATTCCATGCCTGATTCAAGCGCAATAAAAAGTCCACAAGGTTTTCTTTTTTCAACAGCAGAAGCTGCCATAAAAAAAGCTGGCAGAAAAGACATGGCTGTTATTTATTCAGAAAAAGAATGTGTTGTCTCGGGCATGTTTACCACCAACAGGATAAAAGCTGCTCCGGTTAAAATCGACCTGAAAAAAATCAGATCAGGCAAAGGTCAGGCTATTATAGTTAACAGCGGCAATGCTAACGCGTGCACTGGTGAGCAGGGCTTGAAGGATGCGGTTGACATGGCGGATTTTACGGCTTCCTCTTTAGGATTAAAGTCAAGCAGGGTTTATGTATGCTCAACAGGCGTTATTGGAACTCCTATGCCAATGGAAAGGATTATTTCGGGCATAGATAAGATTGCAAAAAACCTTGGCAAGTCAACAATCGTTGATGCTGCCGAGGCGATTATGACTACTGATTCATTTCCAAAAATAAGCAGTAGAAGTATTAAGATAGGCAGTAAAACAGCTTCTATAACAGGCATATGCAAGGGCGCTGGAATGATATGCCCGAATATGGCGACAATGCTGTGTTTTATTTTTACGGATGCCAGCATTGAAAAATCAGCGCTTGACATGGCGCTGAAGGATGCTGTTGAAAAGTCGTTCAACAGAATAACTATTGACGGAGATATGTCAACAAATGACACTGTTTTAATCATGGCTAACGGCTTGGCCGGAAACTCGATAATTGGCAAACAATCTTCCGCATTTAAAAAATTCTCATCCGCGATAGCCGAAATAACACTTGAATTAAGCAGGATGATAGTGATGGATGGCGAGGGCGCGTCAAAGCTGATTGAGGTGGAGGTCAAAAATGCGCGAAGCAATAAAGATGCTGAGAATGCTGCATTTGCAATTGCCAATTCACTGCTTGTAAAAACAGCTATTTACGGAAACGACGCAAACTGGGGAAGAATAATGGCGGCGCTCGGTTACTCTAAAATAGCAATAAAAGAAGACAAGACGGATATAGTGTTGAACGGTTTAAAAATAGTCAGCAAAGGAATGGGAACAGGAAAGGACAAGGAAGCCAATGAGAGGTTGAAGAGCAAGGAGATTAACTTGCTTGTTGATCTTAAACTCGGAAAATCAACGGCAAGGGTGCTCACATGCGACCTGTCAGAAGATTATGTTAGAATTAACGCGGAATACAGAACATAAACATATCATGTTTAGGGCAATCAATTTTAAAAAATGAAAATATTCTATCTTTACGATAAGGCGAGGGCTTCAGAAAGCGGTGAGTATATTCTCGGCTCAGAGGATACCGGAAGCCACGCATGTTACATGATAAAAGGTTTTTTAAAGCCAGGGGACTCTAAAAGGTTGATAAAGCCCGGCAAAGGGCATGAAGAGATAGTATTTGTTATGAAAGGGGATATCGAGGTGTCCGGACATTACTCAGGAACAATAAAAGAGGGATGCGCCTTTCATATTGCAGGTGATGACGAATGTTTTCTTGAAAACAAGAATGAACACGAAGTTATATATATTGTAGCCGGCGGCCATTCAGATGGCGGGCGCCACTAATTAACCCGAAAAATACATTTAACCTTTCAGTTAAGCAAGCATAGATATCTGAAAAGGCTTTGTTTGCAACTCATTTGAACATGCAATGCCATAATCTCTGATTCCACATTCTTATGCAAACTGCACTTGTGGATTAGGGCATTGCATAAGATTATCCTTGTTGCAATTCAAAGGATTTGAAGGTGTCTATGCTTGCTATATTACACATCAATAGCATTTTTGGGGTTAAGTGCCAATTATTTTCACGAACTTTCTTTTTCCTGCCTTGATTATATAGTCGCCTTTTTTAAGTTTCTCATCCGGGTTTTCTATCTTGTTATCGTTAATATGCACGGCCCCCTGCTTTATCAATCTTATAGCCTCTCCTGTGCTCGGCGTAATGCCCGACGATTTCATGATTTTGGGAAGCCATATTTCGTCCTCCTCCCACTTAAGATGATGAACAGGGATTTCATCAGGCAGGCCTTTTTCTTTGAAGATATGATCGAATTCTTCTTTCGCGCGATTTGCCGCTTCTTTGCCCCAGTACCTCTCCACAATCTCAACTGCAAGGTTTTCCTTGGCCTGTTTAGGATGAACTGCTCCAGACGTCAATCCTTCCTTCAGGTTATTGAGCGCTTCAATACTGATATGGCTCAGCAGTTCATAGTATTTGATCATCAACTCATCGCTTACAGACAGCAGCTTGCCATATATATCTTTCGGCGTCTCAGAAATGCCAATATAATTGCCGAGGCTTTTTGACATCTTCTTTACGCCGTCGAGACCTTCGAGCAACGGCATTATAACCAGAGATTGCGGTTCCTGGCTGTATTCCTGCTGCAACTCCCTTCCCATCAGGAGATTGAACCTCTGGTCTGTGCCTCCAAGTTCTACATCTATATTAAGCGCGACAGAGTCGTAGCCCTGAAACAGCGGATACATGAATTCGTGCATGCCAATAGGGCTATGGCCTGTAAACCTTTGTTTGAAGTCTTCCCGTTCGAGCATTCTCGCGACTGTTTGTTTTGCCTGAAGCCTGACTATATCCATGGCAGTCAGTTTCATAAGCCAATCGCTGTTAAATCTTATCTGCGTCTTTTGCGGGTCAAGGATTTTGAAGACCTGCTCTTTATATGTTTCTGCATTTTTCAATACATCTTCTCTTGTCAATGGTTTTCTTGTCTCTGATTTGCCTGTTGGATCGCCGATCATTCCAGTGAAATCGCCTATTAAAAAATATATCTCATGACCCAATTCCTGAAACTGACGCATTTTTTCGAGCAGCACTGTGTGTCCAAGGTGTATGTCAGGAGCAGTTGGGTCGAAACCGGCTTTTATCTTCAGAGGTTTTTTTTCTTTATGAGCCCTTTGAAGTTTATGGAGCAGTTCTTTTTCGAGGATTATCTCGACAGCACCCCTTTTAATTATCTCAAGTTGTTTTTCAGGCAAAAGCATGCGGATATAATAAAAGCGATTGACTTATTGAGTCAACAAATTTTCAAACACAGCGATAAGGCAATACTGAATGAGCGATTTGCTGAAAAGGCTTTGAAGCATATCAGTCTTGCCGCTTATCTGTTCATGCCACTATATAACTGCATTTTTGGGTTAAGGTTTATCTAATTGCGTGCATCTCACAACATCGAGTTTCTGGAATTTCATGCAGCCGTTGCATGAAATGCAGTCAGCCTTATCCTTGCCAGCCCTGAACTTATTCGGCAGGTCAGGCTCGCGTATTAAAGGCCGCGACATTGAAATCAAATCAGCGTCACCTTTCTGAAGCACATCTTCTGCTAAGGAACTTGAACGAATTCCGCCAACGAGCATGACAGGCACGCCTAATTTCATTTTGAACAGCCTTGATGCTCGCCTGAAATAAGCTTCCTGATCAACATTCATAATATTCAATTGAGCCGTCTTATTGCCTGACTCATATATGCCTCCGCTTACTTCTATGGCATTGATGCCTAACTGTTCCAGTCTTTTCGCGGTCATTACGCTATCTTCGGCAGTAAGGCCGCCTTCAACAAAATCATCCGCGTTCATTTTTATCATTACTGGAAAGCTCCTGCCGACTTCCTTTCTGACGGCCTTATATACATCTTCTAAAAAGTGAAACCTTCTCTCTTCATCACCGCCCCAGTAATCATCCCTTCGGTTGGTATGGGGGGACAGGAATTCATTGACAAGATAACCGTGTGCGCCGTGTATCTGTATTCCGTCGAATCCTGCCTGCACAGCTCGCCTTGATGCAGATGCAAAGGCATCTATAATTTCATAAATCTCCTCATTTGACATCTCTCTCGGCGTAATTTTTGTGGATGGATCATAAACCTCGGATGGAGCTATTGGCCTGTCACCTCCAAGAAGCGCTGGGAAGCACTGCCTTCCTCCGTGGACAAGCTGAATTATCACCTTTTTGTCGTATCTGTGAATGGAGTCTGTAAGACGCCTCAGTTTGTCGATGTAGTAATCGTTATGTATGCACATCATTTGCGGCACAGACCTTCCTGAAGTGTGAACAAGCGCGTTGCCGGTTATTATTAATCCAACCCCGCCTTTTGCGAGTTCTTTGTAAAATGCAATTAACGAATCAGTCACAAATCCGTCTATGTCCGCCCTTTTTTCATATGTTGCGGAACGGACAATGCGGTTTTCTATAGCTATGCCTCCGATTGTAATCTCGTCAAATAACATATTAACCTCCATTGAAAAAAGTCTGGATATTATTCATGATTGTCCGCCATTTGATGCAATTAACCTTTTATACATAAAGGCGGCGATAAAAAACAGAAAGTTTATTATTACTATTGAAGCCCCTGTCGGAAGATTTAACAAAAAGGATACTGATATCCCGCTTATAACAGAAACAATAGAGGCAAAAACCGAGATCATCATCGCATTTTTAAAACCTGTTGCCAACTGCAATGCTGTGGCAGCAGGCAATATTAAAAGAGAAGATATGAGCATGATTCCTACAACTCTCATTGCCAATACTACAGTAACTGCTGTGGAAAGAACGAGTACGGCATTTATTTTTTTTGTTTTAATCCCTGATATCCTTGCAGATTCCTCATCAAAGGTTATTGACAGGAGCTCGTGATAATAGAAGGAAATAATAAGAATTACGATTATCGAAAGGGCAATCGAGATAAAAACCTCTCCTGTGCTTATGGCTAATATGTTGCCAAAGAGATAACTGAAAAGGTCGATGTTAAAACCGCCTGCAATGCTTGCGAGCAATATGCCCGCTGCAATGCTTACAGAAGAAACAATGCCAATAGCGGTATCTCCATGCAGTTTCGCCCTTTCCATGAGCTTTAATATGCCTAAAGAAAGCGACATCACTATTGGTATCGAGATGTAGATTGGATGCGTTCTAAGAAAAAGACCCAAAGCAACGCTTCCGAATGTTACATGGGCGAGGCCGTCTCCTATAAGAGAGAGCCTCCTCAGTATGAGGAATATGCCCAGCGTGGAGCACAAGGCAGCTATGAATGAGCCTGCTATAATTGCCCTTTGTATAAAACCGTAGTTTAAGAATTCGATTATGTCCATTCTTTAATTATGTCTGTGGCATATGATATGCTGCGAAAATTTTCCGAAATATCTTGTCATGTGATCAGAGCCGCAGAAATCTTCAAAGCTTCCGTAAAATATGATTTTCTTGTCAAGATAAAGAAGTTTGGACGCATACTTGCCTATTGTTCCTATATCGTGCGTAACGAGTATTATGGTCACTTTATTTACCTGGTTAAGTTCTTCGAGAATATTAAAGAATCTTTCCCTGGTTTCAGGGTCAAGCGCTGTAACAGGTTCATCGAGTATCAGCAGATCCGGCTCGTTGACCAATGCCTTAGCAAGGAGCACCCTTTGCCCCTGTCCTCCTGACAATTCTCCTATTAATTTATCTTTTAAGTCCGAGATGTCCATGAGATCCAATGCTTTATTTATGGCCATTTCGTCATTCCTATCAATTTTCCTCGGGAAAGCCTTTTTTGAAAGAAGACCCAGTGCAACAATCTCTTTTACAGTAGCCGGAAAATGCGGATTGAAAGAAACGAGTTTCTGCGGCAGGTATCCGACTTTATGCCAGTCTTTGAACTCCCAAGACCTCTCCCCAAAGATTGAAACATTCCCTTCCATAGGTTCAAAAAGACCGAGTATGGTTTTGATCAAAGTGGTCTTTCCAGAGCCATTGGGGCCGACGAGTCCGACATAATCACCCTTTGTTATATTGAAGGTGACGTCGTTCAGGACTTTTGAGGAGTTGTATCCGGAATGAAGTTTTTCTACAGATATAATATCTACTGGCATTGGAGTCCTTTTTTCAGGTTTTCGAGGTTGTTTTCCATAAGGGATATAAAGGTCGCTCCCTCTTCCATCTCTTTTTTCGCGATATTGTGCGCGCCATGAAGCATCAACATTGTGGCGCCTGTTTCTTTTGCGATGGTTTCCGCAAGGCGCGGGGTTATCAGTTCTTCATAGTATACATGATTAATATCGCGGCTTTTCATCTTCCTGATTAATTCGGCTAAGTGTCTCGGCGACGGCTCTGAGTTAGGCGAAAATCCTTTGTAAGCTGAAATATATTTTAGATTATATCTTTTTGCCAAGTATGAGAAGGCGAAGTGTCCGCCATGGATGAATACGTCTTTTTTGCAGTTCGACAGTGTGTTTTTAAAATGCTCGTCAAGCGCGTCCAAATTTGCCTTGTATGATTCAGCATTTCTAAGGTAGAAATCTCTATTTGAAGGGTCTTTTTTTATAAAGCCGCCAAGGATATTGTCAACCATTTTTTTTGCGTTTTCAAAGTCAAGCCATACATGAGGATCCATGGTCACATTATTGCTATGACTATGACTATGACTATGACTATGGCTATCAGACTCCTCTTCTTTTATGAGATTTATTCCAATGCTCGAATCTATTACGAGCAGGTTTTTATTATCAACTCCCTTTAAAATGTCTTCTGCCCATGGCTCCATGAATCGGCCGGTATAGATGAACATATCCGACTCATTTATCATGAGCATGTCTGCTGGTTTTGGGTCAAAACTGTGAGATTCAATGCCTGGAGAAAGGAGAAGACCGACAGCAGCCTTTTCCTTTCCGATGTGTTTGGCGAAATCATAAACAGGAAAAAGGCTTGCGACAATCTTTAGTTGGCCTTTTTGCGCTTCTTTCGCTGACTTGTCATTTTTCTGGCATGAAGACGTAATCAAAGCGAGCGCTGATAAAAAGATTGCTATTATAATTGCATGTATTTTCATGGCGATTTCTCCATTTTTAGTTTTATATCTTAAATCATACCATTTATCGAATTCAAAAAAAATCTTAAAGAATATAATGGTTCTTTCTCATATTGAATGGGTAGTCATAACTTCCCCTCTTGATAGAGGGGAAATAGTCCAGATAATATTTACCTACTTGAAATGAGAAAGAGCCAATATAATCATAATCCATAATCAGGATAATCAGGCATAGCCAGCGATGAAGTAATGATAAGAAGCAATACGGCCTTTCGCCGGAGTTGGGTATAAGTTTTTATCAGTGTTGGGTTATCATATGTCTCATATGCATAGCAAACAGAGATTTTCAGCGCTGTATGTAAGGGATTTCAGGCTTTTCTGGTTCGGTCAGATAATTTCTCTTTCAGGCACGTGGATGCATTCTGTGGCGCAGGGCTGGCTTGTATATTCCCTCACTAAATCCCCTCTTTATCTCGGCATCGTGGCATCCCTTTCCTCCCTTCCAATACTGCTGTTTACACTCTTTGGCGGAATGATTGCTGACAAGTATCCAAAAAGGAATGTGCTTATAATCACGCAGGTAATGTCTATAGTGCCTGCCCTTGCCATTGCTGTTCTTGCTGACAGGAATATCATAACAGTATGGCATGTTGGCATTGCCGCTGTTTTTTTAGGCACTATAAATGCCGTTGATGTGCCTGCAAGACAGGCTTTTTTGGCAGAAGTAGTTGGCAAGGCTGATATAACAAACGCCATTGCCCTTAATTCCGCTGCATTTAATGGCGCGCGAATTATAGGGCCTTTGATAGCAGGCTTCGTGATAACAACGGTCGGCATCCCTGCGTGTTTCTATCTGAATGCCGCGAGTTTTATCCCCGTAATATTTGCACTGTCAAAAATACATGCAAAAGTGGTTGTGAAGACACGCGGGGACGGCATTTTTGGCGCAATAGCTGACGGATGGTTATTTATAAAAATGGAAAGGCAGATTTTATGCATAATGCTGCTTATCGCTGTATTCAGCCTGTTCGGAATACCATATATAACGCTTTTGCCTGTAATTGCCGGAGAGGTATTAAATATAGGCGCCAAAGGGCTGAGTTTTCTTGTGGCATCGGCAGGCGCCGGATCATTTATTGCCGCAATGTTTATAGCCTTCACAGGCGAGGTTAGGCGGAAAGATATTTATATACCCCTTTCAGGAATAGTTTTTTCCGTATCCGTTTTTTTCATGCCGTTTTCAGCAAATATTTATTTTTCGCTGCTAACCATTTTTTTTGCGGGCTGGGGGATTGTGAGTTTTCTTGCTGTAAGCAACAGTTTCATACAGCACGCGGTTCCCGATTCCTTGAGAGGACGGGTCATGAGCCTTTACACCTTCGTGTTTTTAGGATTCGCTCCATTGGGCAACTCAATTATCGGAATAACGGCTAACTATCTCGGAACAGTGACGTCACTGAAAATCTTTGCAATCATGTGCATATTAGGTAGTATAATATTTTCGAGAAAATTCAGAGCAGGAGATTAACACTGTAACAACAAATGAAAATTCTTGCGGTGGAAACTTCAACAATGCTTGGGGGCGTTGCAATACTGGACAATGACACTCTTATAGCAGAGTCGCTTATAAACGTAAAGATTGCTCATTCAGAGCGGCTGATGCCTGAAATTGATCATATGCTTAAGAGGTCTAATCTGAATATGGATGATATAGATGTTTTCGCCATTTCCATTGGTCCAGGCTCATTTACAGGGCTCAGGGTGGGCTTAAGCGCTGTAAAAGGGCTCGTTTATGCAACAGGCAAAAAGCTTGTTTCTGTTTCGACTCTTGAAGCGTTCGCGTGGAACCTGCCTTTTAGCAAATATCAGGTCTGCCCTGTTCTTGACGCCCGTAAAAAAGAGGTTTATGCCGCAATATTCAGATGGAACAGAATAAGCCCGGAAAGCGGATTTGAAAGTGTTATGAATGAGCGCGTCATTAAGATAGAACAGCTTCTTGAAACTATATATGAACCCACGATTTTCTTGGGGGAAGGCGCTGTTATTTACAAAGGGGATATTGAGAAAAAGGCCGGAGATTTGGCTGTCTTTGGGCAGCCTCAGAACATGGTGCCTTATTCATCGCGGGTTGCTTATCTCGGGATGTTGAAGGCTAAAAAGGGCGAATATGACGATCCAGCGAGCCTTGTGCCGAGATATCTCAGAAAATCAGAGGCTGAAATAAAAAAACAAAGCGCGACTGACTAATAATATATGGCTTACGACCGTTTAATTATCCGGCAAATGCATGTGGACGACATTCCGGAGGTTGTTAAGATCGAAAGGATATCCTTCAGCACACCATGGTCAGAAAATTCATTTTATGATGAAATTAAAGCTGATAAGGCAATAGCCAGGGTTGCTGAATTAAGCAATGCAATTGCAGGCTACATATGCGTCAGATGTGTTTTTGATGAATGCCACTTGCTCAATTTGGCAATCCACCCCCATTACAGGAAACAGGGGATAGCAACAATACTTGTTGATAGTATCATTCAGGAAGTATTAGGAAGGGGCTGCAAGTTTTTTTATCTTGAAGTCAGGGCTTCAAATTACAGTGCGAGAAGATTTTATGAAGAGTTTGGCTTCAGGAGAGTGGGCATAAGGAAAAACTACTATTTTTATCCTATCGAAGATGCTGTGATAATGCTGCTTGAATTATGAATGCTGATTTGAGGGGTAAATGCATTATTGCGGTAAATCTTGTTGTTTGACTAAAAGCAAAAAGGTATGTAAATATAAAAAATATATTTTTACAGGAGGTGGCCAGAGTGCCTATTTATGAATATTGCTGTAAAAACTGCAATGAGGTATTTGCTGTTTTCCAGAGCATTGGCGCCGATGAAAAGGATACCTTTTGCAATCGCTGCGGCTCTAATGATATCAAGAGAAATATTAGTTCATTTAATTGTTATACATCCGGTGGAGGCTGCGGAAGCAGCAGTGGAAGCAGCGGAGGATTTGGAGGCGGCTGAAGGCCTATTTATTAGCCAAACCGTTGGTTCGGCTGAATTGTTTTAATCCCATCATATTTATTTTGTGAGCCAGACAACCTGCTCCGAAGCCATTGTCAATATTTACAACAGCTATGCCCGGTACGCATGAATTGAGCATCGCGAAAAGGGCTGTTATTCCGCCAAGACTTGTTCCGTAACCCACTGACGTTGGCACGGCTATTACAGGTTTGTCAGTAATGCCTCCGATTACCGAAGGAAGGGCGCCCTCCATTCCAGCAGCAACAATAATTACCCGCGTCTGTTTGATTAATTCCATATGGCTGAATAGCCTGTGAATTCCTGCAACGCCCACGTCATAAAGCCTTTGTGTTTTGCTTCCCATAAAAGAGGCTGTAAGTTCTGCTTCCTCTGCAGCCGGTATGTCAGAAGTTCCTGCTGAAGCTATGAGAATATCGCCTTTTTTTGTTTTTTCTTCTCCATAGGAAATTACACCTGATTGAGGATAAAACCTCGCTTTTTTGAGGTTCAGGGCTTTGTATGTTTCTTCAGATGCCTTTGTAATCAGAAACCTGCCGCTTTTGTGAAGCATGGACATAGCAATAGCGACGATATCATCTGTTCTTTTGCCGGAGGCGAAAATCACCTCTGGTATGCTGCTTCTGATGCCCCTGTGGTGATCAACTTTTGCGAAGTTCAGGTCTTCATACGGCAGATGCTTGAGAGCATCCAATGCCTCAGCAACGGATATTTTATTGCCTTTCACATTGTCAAGGATATTTTTTATATTATTTATAACCATTTTTATTAAGATGAAGCATATTAACCGGGCTTATGATTTCAAGCTGAAAATGCCGTGGATTGAATTATATCATGATTAATTCTCGGCATGCAATATGGAAAGCGCCAGTTGAAGCCTGTCTTTGACCCCAAGTTTTTTATAAATACGGTTGCAGTGAGACTTAACTGTCTGTTCGCTGATATTAAGTTTATTGGCGATATCCTTGTTTTTGTATCCCTGGCATATATAGTTAGCAATCTCTTTCTCCTGGCCCGTAAGGTTTATCTCCTGACCCGTGTTGCAAACTATATCTTTAATGGACTTGCGGTTTAGCCATAATTCTCCGGAATATACAGCCTTGATGGCCTTTATTAATATCTCGGAGGTTGTATCCAAAGGCAGGATGCCGACTACACCCTTGGTAAGTATTTCCCTCATCCGCATGTTCGCCCATACTGCCTGAGACGTATTATGTATAAGGAGGATTTTAGTATTGTCATGAATGTGGCTCTGCAGGATATTGGGGCAACTGTCTATATCAGAAAGTATGACGTCAGGTTTGTATTTAGTAATGTCTTTAATGTCATCCTGGCAGTTATATATTGCCGTGCTTTTTAGGTCGCGGTCGTTTTCAAGGAGTTTCAGTAAACCCTCAGCCAAAAGGTAGTTGCTACATGAAATAATTACTTGTATTGGCATATGCCCTCCACATGCCTGCATAAAAAGGTTAGTTAAAAAAAGCAACGGACAAATATAAACTTAAGTTTGATAATAGGATATAACTTTTTTTGATAAAAGGCAACTTTTGGGCTATAAATGCATCATTCGGGTTAATACTGGCACGTTTGTTCGGCCTTTTTCTTTAACTCCATAAGTTTTTTAAGCGCTTTCTGGGGCGTGATTTTTTCGAGGTCGATATTAAGCAATTCCTGAGTTACCGGGTCTTCTGAAAAGAAGAGTTCCATTTGTGACAGTTTTGGTGACATTACGCAGGCCTCCTTTTTTTCGAGCTTGTCGAGGATGTTTTTTGCCTCATCTATTACCACATCCGGAAGTCCAGCGAGTCTTGCTACCTGTATGCCGTAGCTCTTGTCAGCCGGTCCTTTTTCTATTTTCCTTAAGAATATTACCTCATCACCCCATTCTTTGACGACAACATTGTAATTCTTTGCGCCATCGATATGAATCGCGATGTCCGTCAGTTCATTGTAATGCGTTGCGAAAAGGGTTCTCGCCCTTACAACATTAGCAAGGTGTTCGGCAACTGCCCATGCAATGCTTATGCCGTCAAAAGTGCTCGTTCCTCTTCCTACCTCGTCAAGAATAATGAGACTTTTATCTGTCGCATTATTAAGAATATTTGCGGTCTCTATCATTTCCACCATGAATGTGCTCTGTCCTTTTGCAATAAAATCAGATGCGCCGATACGCGTAAATATTCTGTCAGCAATGCCTATTTTAGCGCTTTCCGCTGGCACAAGTGAACCGATTTGCGCCATCAGAACGATCAATGCTGTTTGACGCATGTAAGTGGACTTGCCTGCCATATTGGGGCCGGTAATAATCAGGAGTCTGTTATCTGTGTTGTCGAGAGATGTATTGTTGGGAATAAATCTGTCATCAAGACCCCTGATTCCAGAAGCGCTGATGATTCTTTCAATAACAGGGTGCCTTCCGTCGATTATTTCTATAGCATCGTCTTCATTTATGTCCGGCTTAACATAATAGTAACGTTTCGCGACGACTGCCAGAGAAAGGAGAAAATCTATGAGGGCTATTTGCGAAGCTGTTTCCATAAGAAGAGGAACATGTTTCTGTGTTTTATCGATGATGTTCTGAAATACATCGTGCTCCAGTTCCTTAAGCCTGTCTTCTGCGCCAAGAACCTTTGTTTCGTAATCTTTGAGTTCAGGCGTTATAAATCTCTCGCAATTCACGAGTGTCTGTTTTCTTATATAATCAACAGGAACAAGATGGAGATTTGACTTTGTTATTTCTATGTAATATCCGAATATTTTGTTGAAACCGACTTTCAGTGATGATATGCCGGTTCTCTGTTTTTCCTCTGCCTCAAGAGTAGCGATATAATCTTTGCCGCTCGATGATATGCTTCTCAGCTCATCTATATCTTTATTGTAGCCTTTTTTGATAACGCCGCCTTCTTTTGCGCTAACCGGAGGATTATCCACTATGCTGAATCCTATCAGGTCTTTCAGTTCTGCAAATTCAGTGATTTTACCGCCTGTTTCCTTTATGAAGGCGCTGGATGACTGCGTGAGTATTTTTTTTATCTTGGGCAGGTGTTCGATTGAGTTTTTAAGGGCAATCATATCACGGGGCCCTGCTGATTTGGAGACAATCCTCGATGTCAGTCTTTCCATATCCTGTATTTTTCTTAAAGTTGTCCTTAAATCTTCCATTAATTCATAGTCTTCTATGATATGGCTGACTGCATCCTGTCTTTTTATTATCTCTGGCGCTGAAAGAAGTGGTTTTGAGATGGCATTTCTCAGGAACCTTCCACCCATTGGAGTGAGCGTTTCATCCAATACCCATAAAAGCGAACCATCGGATGAATTGTCCTTCAGATTGTAAATTAACTCAAGATTTTTCTTTGTAGCCGCATCCAGAAACATGCAGGAGGTCTGGTTTAAAACGCTGATTTTCTTGAAAGTCAGTATTTTCTGTGATTCTTCAAGATAATTAATAAGCGCGCCTGCAGATGAAATGGCGCTGCTCATATGGCTGCATCCATAACCCTCTAATGAGGAAACCCTGAAGTATTTGAGCAGTGTTTTATACGCTTCCGCATAATCAAAAAACCAGTCCGGGTGATAAGAAACATAAAAACCCCTGAAAATTTCCCTAAAATGCAGGTTGTCTTTCTGGCTATCGGGACACAGTATTTCCATTGGTTCATGCCTTGCTATTTCATCCTCTATTGGCTTGTCTGTCTCATAAACAGTGAATTCTCCGGTTGATATGTCCGCTATTGTTATTCCGTATGTGTTTTGATAGGGATAGATGCTCATTATGTACGAATTCACTTTTGGCTGTTCAGGGGTATGAGTGCCTGGCGTTATGACCTTTACAACCTCTCTTTGTACAATGCCCTTCGCCAGTTTCGGGTCTTCAACCTGTTCGCATATGGCAACCTTATGACCCGCCCTTATCAGCTTTGTGATATGCGAATCAACTGAAAAATAAGGTACGCCGCACATCGGTACTGGTTCGTCCTTATTTTTGTCCCGGCTTGTAAGGGCGATTTGGAGTATCCTGGATGCTGTTTTAGCGTCTTCACCGAACATCTCATAAAAATCTCCGAGCCTGAACAGTAAAATAGCGTCTGCATATTGTTCCTTGATGCTGAAAAACTGCTTCATCAGCGGCGTAAGTTCAGACACAATAACCTCTCTTTAGTTGTTAATTATACACAGCGTCATTAATAATTGCGCATGCTTTGTCATTCCCGCTTGCCGGGA
>JBBILM010000045.1:0-6095 GCA_037444915.1 Nitrospirota bacterium
CTATTCTTGGGCATTTTTCAATCTAATTCCTCATCCTCAAACATTGCCTTTATCATCTGTGAGGCTTCTGTTTTATCTTTTTTAATGTCCTCCTCTGTTAGGCCAGAGGAAGTGAATGGAGGGTATCGTTCAACGAAGTAATAAGCAGTTACCCTCTCGCATAAGTCTCGGAATGCATCAAGCGCAGGATTAAAGTCTATAGCAGAATCAAGCAGAGATACGAGGTCGTGTATTTTTCGTAGCTTCCAACCATTCTTGAGCAGAAAAGCCTTAACATATTTCTCTAATGATTGCTGAACGAAAATAGCTGCGCCTTCGGCATCGCCATCCTCCAGAAGAACAGAAATCCTGTGCCAGTCCTTTCTCGCAATGTTTTTCCAATCCTCCGGATGTAATGATTCGCTCGAAGTCATACTCTTAGACCTGTTTCTAAAATTTCCTCGATAAACTGATTGTGTTTTTTTAGCTGTGTTTCTACTTCTTCAGGAGTTAATACTATTGGAGAAAGAGGAATATATCGTATTAATCCCCTCAATAATTTCAGCACTGCCGCTATCCTCTCAAAAAATCTCTCTTTTGTGTCTGCTATAATGAGCAGGTCTATATCGCTGTCTTCATGAGCCTCTCCCCGGGCATAAGAGCCGAAGAGTATGACCTCTTTTGCCCCGTAATCCTCTTTGAGCCTTTTTGAAATGAGGCTTGCGAGAGACATTATGTTTTCTGACGTTACTGATGCCATTTATATATTTCTTCTCATCCCTTCAATATTACAACAAATAAATATTCTAAGTCCCCTGCATTCTCTATTCTTCATTGTCATCTCCATTAATTCCGTATAATTTTTTAATCATCGCTATCAATTCATCCCTGTCTTCAGAGTCTTCTTTAAGCGCTGCTGTAGGCGGGTGAATAAGCTTGTTTACAATAGCGCTGGCCATATAGTGGGCCGCCCTGATTTTATCTTCTCCGAGGTCTGGAAATTTGTTTTTAAATTTCTCGAATTCCTCTGCTTTTATCTCATCTGCCTTCTGCCTTAATGCTACTATGGCAGGTACTGAATCGAGCGAAGACATCCACCTTGTGAATTTATCAACCTCTTCATCAATTATTTTTTCCGCCTTGTCAGCCTCTTTTTTTCTTTCGAGTATATTTGTGTCAACGACTTCCTGAAGGTCGTCAACATCATACAGATACACATTGTCTATTTTATTTATTTCCGGGTCTATATTTCTTGGCACTGATATGTCGATAAGAAATACGGGCCTATGTTTTCTTTCCTTCATAACTTTGTGCATCTGATCTTTCAAAAGAACGTAGGTAGGCGCGCCTGTGGAGCATATGACGATGTCTGTGTTCACGAGCTCTTCAGTGAAGGATTCGAATTTTACGGGCTTGCCGTTGAATTCCTTTGCGAGTTCGCATCCGCGATCATACGTTCTGTTGGCTACTTTCACATCTTTGACACCGTTGTTCATCAGATGTCGCGCAGCAAGCTCGGCCATTTCTCCTGCTCCGAGCAGCATGAATGATTTGCCTGACAGGTCAGTGAATATCTTTTTTGCGAGTTCAACCGCGGCAAAGCTGATCGAAACGGCATTTTCAGCGATCCTTGTTTCTGTCCTTACCCGCTTGGCAGCAGAAATCGCTTTTTTCATCAGCTTATTCAGCATAACACCTGTTGTTTTATTGTCAAGCGCGAAATCAAATGTGTCTTTGAGCTGGCCTAATATCTGCGGTTCTCCGACGACCATGGAATCGAGGCTCGCCGCGACTCTGAAGATATGCCTCACCGCGTCGTTATTGGTGTGAACATAAAGCGCCTTTTCAAAATCGCTTCTTTGGATGTTATGAAATGATTCAAGAAAGTTTTTTATGTTTTCTGCCGCTGTTGTCACGCTGTTCACGCATGTATACATCTCAACCCTGTTGCAGGTTGAAAGAAGGGCAATTTCCCTGACATCGGGTATCTTCTGAAGGCCAAGAACTCCCTCAGAAAGCTTGGGACCGTTGAACGCGAGCTTTTCTCTTATATCAATGCTTGCAGTTTTGTGGTTTAAGCCAATAATAAGAATTTTCATAGAAATTTATGCAGACTCTTCAATAGCAGATTCACTCCATAAAATGTAAAAAGTACGGACAAAAAGCCGATTATTGACAGTATTGCAGCCCGACTGCCTCTCCAGCCAGCCGTTAATCTGGCGTGGAGAACAAGGGCATAAATGAACCATGTGATAAGCGACCATGTCTCTTTCGGATCCCATCTCCAATAGGTTCCCCATGCGCTTTCAGCCCATAACGCGCCTGTTATTATCGCGATAGTGAGCAACGGAAAACCGATTGTTATCAATCTGTAATTTATTTCGTCAAGCACCTGCAGACTGGGCAGTCTTTTGAAAAGTCCGCCGAGATGTTTTGCCTTTAAATAATGCTCCTGAAGCAGATACATAATTCCCACGCCGAAGGCAATTGCAAAAGACGCGTAACCAAGAAAGGCAATGCTTATATGAATATTAAACCAAAAGCTTTTCAGGACAGGGCTCAGAGGCAGTATCTCTCTGGGGAACATGGAGGAAGAAAGGGCTAAGAGGAATACTATCGGCATAATAAATGAGCCCATTATTCCGATCTTATATCTGTACTCGAGAAAGAAAAATATCAGCAATATGCACCACGCGAAAAAGGACGATGCCTGATGCATGCCTGCTATCGGGAGATAGCCCGCATCGATATATCTTACGATAATGTTAGCTGAATGCAGCGCGAATCCGAAAGCAGCGGTCAAAAAAACTAATTTTGATAGTCCTTTGCTTCCTTTAACAATTTCAATAACGCTAATTATTGATGCCGCAAAATAGAATGTAAGCGCAAGTTCAAATAGCAGGGTGCTCATCAAAAACAACCAAGCTCACAATTTTTTATTTTTATCTTCAGCTCATCTGCGAGTTTTCCCAATTCCATGTATGGCATTCCAATCGAGTCGGCAAGTTCTCTCGCGCTTTCGCATGTAAGAGTGCCGTCAGCATATTTTTTTTGCAAAAGCTCTTTAATAGCCACTTTTTCCATACAATAAATTATTTTCATCACGGCCTGATCATCTAAGGTAAAGGGGTCAATATGCAGACAGTAGGAATTAAACCTGCCGGCGGACGGCTTTTTCTCGTCGTTCGCTGTTATAACTATATCTGCCTGTCTTTGTATTGCCCGTGAAGTCGCTTTAACGGTTTTATCGACCGCATTTATAAATATTACAATATCGGGCTTTAAAAACTCAATCGCGCTGTTGCCTTCAATTATTATCGCGTCAAGACTCGAAAGCCTCCCAACTGCTGACGGCAGTATTTTGAGGAGTTCCTTTGCAGGAGACTGAACCCACAGAACTTCTTTCGCGCCTGCATCAATAAATCTTCGCGTATCTTTGTCTTTTTGATTGAGAATTGAAATATCATCTGTAATGCTTGTATGGAAAGCAGTCTTTGTGTATTTTATTGCGCCCCATCCATGTCCATGCCTTCCCATCCTGTGGAGAAGCGAATTGATGCGTGAAGCATGACCGGTCAGATATTTCAAAAGGGCGACTGCGACAGTGGTTTTTCCTGCGCTGCTGCGTGAGCCACCGATGCCTATTAGAAGCGGGCGGTTCATTTTATAATGTTTCTTCTCGGGTTACCTCTTCCGTGTAACGGCATTCCTTGTTAAGACAGGCTAATGACATATCGCCGGTCTTGGACCACTTTTCTACGAGAAAAGAGGCATTGCATTTCGGACATGGCCTTGGCACCGGCTTATACCACAACGCGAAAGTGCATGAGGGATAATTGCTGCAACTCCAGAATGATTTGCCTCTCTTTGACCTTTTTTCGACTATATCTCCACTGTCAAGCGGACATTTCACGCCCGTTGATATCGCTTTTGTGGTTTTGCATTCCGGGTATTTTGAACACGCGACGAATTTGCCGAATCTCCCTGTTTTTATTACCATGGGAGAGCCGCATTTTTCGCATGTTTCGTCAACCAAAGGTGTTTCGGTTTTAGCGACCGGTTGCTCTTTTTCGAGTGGCTTTGTGGTTTTGCATTCCGGGTATTTTGAACACGCCATGAATTTGCCGAATCTGCCCCATTTTATTACCATAGGAGAGCCGCATTTTTCGCATAACTCCTCTGTCGGTATATCCTGAGGTTTGATTTTACCCATATCCTTTTCTGCTTCAGATAACCTGCTCTTAAACGGCGTGTAAAAGTCGTTTATAACATCCTCCCACTTTAGCTTCGCGCTTTCGATTTCATCAAGTTCTTCTTCCATCCGGGCAGTAAAGCCGATATCCATTAATTCAGAAAATTTATCAACGAGCAGGTCGTTCACAACAATACCCAGGTCAGTAGGCGCAAATCTTGATTCCTCTTTGGTGACATATTTTCTGTCCTGTATGGTGGACAATATAGCGGCATATGTGCTCGGCCTGCCAATGCCCTTTTCCTCGAGAGTCTTTACAAGGGCAGCCTCTGTATATCTTGGCGGAGGCTGCGTGAAATGCTGGGAAGCCTTTAAATCGAGCTGGCTAAGCAATTCATTTTCCATTATTGACGGAAGGAGGCCTCCTTCCTCTTCTTCTACCTCGTCCTTGCTCTCGGTATAGGCAGCCATAAAGCCCATGAATTTTATAACTGTTCCGGATGCCCTGAATTCTGTTCCCTTAATCTCTATGCCTGCATCTCTGAGGCCTATCACATATGTTGTTTGCTCAAGTTGAGCAGGCGACATCTGGCTTGCTATGAATCTGTTCCATATTAAACTGTAAAGGTTGAGCTGATCTCTGGACAGGAATGCCTTTATCCTTTCAGGGCTTTTATCCTGATATGTCGGCCTGATTGCCTCATGCGCGTCCTGGGCAGAGCCTTTGCTCTTATAATAAGGAGGCTTATCAGGAACGTAGTCGCTGCCATATTTTTGAAGTATAAGCTCCTTTGCCCAATTTTGAGCATCCGCCGCTATTCTGAATGAATCCGTTCTCATATAGGTTATTAAACCAACGGAACCTTCTGACCCGAGTTCAACGCCTTCGTATAATTGCTGGGCTATCTGCATTGTTTTTTTTGCGGTGAATCTGAGCTTTCTTGCTGCCTCCTGCTGTAGAGTGGATGTCGCAAACGGCGGGGCAGGAGATCTCTTTCTGATTTTTTTATCTATTTTGGAAAGATAAAATTCCTTGGATTTAATGTGATCTATGATTTGTTCGGCTGTCTCAGCTTTAGTTATGAGAAATCTCTCGTCTTCTTTAGCGTCGCGATCAATTACAAGCGCATTATTGTATTTATAAAGTCTTGCCGGAAACCTAGTCAGTGCATCCATCGAATCCGCTGCCAGCATCTGCTGTAAGATAGCTTCGATTGTCCAGTATTCGGCTTTATTAAAGGCCTCGATTTCCCTTTCCCGTTCCACTATCAGCTTTACTGCGACTGACTGAACCCTTCCGGCGCTCAGGCCTCTTCTTATTTTTTTCCATAAAAAGGGGCTTAATTTATACCCAACAAGCCTGTCAAGAATCCTGCGCGCCTGCTGCGCTTCAACCTTGTTTATGTCTATATCCCCGGGGTTTTTTATCGCTTCCTGCACGGCCTTTGCGGTGATTTCATGAAATGTAACCCGGTATATTTCCTTTATTTCTTTGGCCTTGCCCTTTGATCCCCTGATTTCTTCGGCGATGTGATACGCTATTGCCTCTCCTTCCCTGTCAGGGTCTGTTGCGAGGAATATTTTTTCGGCCTTTTTTGCCTCGCTTTTAAGTTCCTTCAATACCTTGTCCTTGCCCGGAATGGTTACGTAGCTCGGGTTGAAATTATTGTTTTCATCAACGCCCAAATCATTTTTCGGGAGATCCTTTACATGTCCCACTGATGCCTTAACACTGAATTCAGTGCCGAGTATTTTATTAATGGTCTTTGCCTTAGCAGGAGACTCTACTATAACAAGAGATTTCAATCTTAATTTCCTCCGTTGGGTTTTTGCGGTAAATGACTGAGGGCCGGATAATATTTTAATTCCAGTTTATATGTCGCCCTTTGCCAAATATGAAGCTGTATATTTCGTCAGGGTCTAA
>JBBILM010000045.1:6195-15798 GCA_037444915.1 Nitrospirota bacterium
TAACCTGTTGCCTTAATGACTTAATAACTCAAATAAAATCTTTTTCCGTCAGTCTGTCTCACAACGCCCTTAATCTCAAGGCCAAGCAGTATGCTCGAAAGCCGGGCAGCGGAAATGGCGCTTTCCCTCGAAATCAAATCTATATGCTTTGGCTCATGTCCCAAAATATTACATATTGCCTTTTCTTCATCATTAATTTCAAGTCCGGCTAATTTATCACTTGTGGAATTTAAAGTATTTTCCCTTTGCGAGCCTATCATTCCTTTTAGAACAGGCGACAGCTCTTCCAGTATATCTTCAGATTTTTGAACGAGCTTAGCCCCTTTTTTTATCAGCGCGTTTGATCCTTCGGAACTCTTGCTGAATACGCTGCCGGGAACGGCAAAAACATCCCTGCCCTGCTCAAGGGCATAATTTGCGGTTATCAGCGATCCGCTGTTAATGGCAGCCTCGACCACAATCACACCCAATGAAAGCCCGCTTATAAGCCTGTTTCTTTTCGGGAAGTTTTCCTTGTTCGGAGGCGTGCCTATCGGGAATTCGCTCACAACGCAATGTGACTGGGAAAGCCTTTCGAACAGGTCCATGTTTTCAGGCGGATAAGGCCTGTCGAGACCGCAGCCCAGAACAGCTATGCTTCTGCCGCCTGCCTTTAAGGCGCCTTTGTGGGAAATGGTATCTATTCCGGATGCCATTCCGCTTACTATAGTCAGTCCGAACGATGATAGTTCTCCGGATATTTTCTTAGCGATGCTTTTTCCATATTCACTCATCTTTCTGGAGCCGACCATCGCAATTGCGTACCTGTCATGCTCTTTAAAAGAACCTTTGACGTATAGAAGTATTGGAGAGTCGTCAATCTGCCTTAGCATATCGGGGTATTCCTTGTCAGGATATTTGATAATCCGTATGTTGTGCTTCTCTATCTTTTTAATCTCCTCATCAACTAAATCCCATGAGTCAAATTCACATATCCTCTTTGCCCGCAGCTTTCCGATTTCTTCGGTATCTTTAAGCTCGTTGAATCCGGCCTCCAGTATTCTCTGTGGTGTCCGGAAAGCGGATAGAAGACGCTTGGATATAACAGGCCCAACATCCTTTATATATGAAAGGGCAAGCCAGTATCTGAGGTCGTCAGCCATTAGTAATCAAGTTGTTGTCGATAAGTCATTTTGTCAATTCTTTTCAGTGATTTGTTGACTCAATTGCTTAACAGTTTTTTTACTCTGAGCCGCAGGGCATTGAGTTTGATAAACCCTTCGGCATCTTTCTGATTGTATATTTTCTCAGCTTCAAAGGTTGCGAGTTCAGGATGATACAGTGAATGCGGAGATTTCCTTCCTGCGACAAGACAGTTTCCCTTGTAGAGTTTCAGCCTTACTGTGCCTGTTACATTTGTCTGAATAGAGTCGATGGCTGTCTGGAGCATATCCCTTTCCGGCGAGAACCAGTAACCGTAGTATACGAGTTCAGCGTATTTGGGTATGAGCGAATCCCTTATATGCAGTGCTTCCCTGTCCAGGGTTATTGATTCAAGCGCCCTATGCGCCGTATGCAGGACAGTGCCGGCCGGCGTTTCATAAACACCTCTTGATTTTATTCCAACATACCTGTTTTCAACTATGTCGCTTCTTCCGATACCATTTTCACCAGCAATCTTATTGAGCTGTTCAAAGAGGTGAACCGGATTGAGGCGCTCTCCGTTTAAACCAACAGGATCGCCTTTTTCATACTGAATCTCTATATAAGCAGGCTTGTCAGGCGCGTTTTCAGGAGAGGTCATCATGGTATACATATCATGAGGGGGCTCGGCCCATGGATCCTCGAGTATGCCGCCTTCATAGCTTATGTGAAATATATTTCTATCCGTACTGTACGGTTTTTCCTTTGTTACCGGTACTGGAATGCCCTGTTTTTCGGCATATTCTATAAGTGATTGTCTTGAATTAAAAGGCCATTGGCGCCACGGTGAAATAACCTTTATATCCGGTTTCAGAGCGTAATAAGTGAGTTCAAATCTAACCTGATCATTGCCTTTACCTGTTGCGCCGTGCGCCACAAACCCTGCGTTTTCCTTATCCGCGATATCGATCTGTTTTTTTGCGATCAGAGGCCTTGCTATAGATGTTCCGAGCATATAAGTTCCTTCGTATATCGCGTTTGCCCTTAGCATTGGAAATATGAAGTCAGTCACAAACTCTTCCCTTAAGTCTTCTACAAATACACGGGACGCCCCTGTCTTTAATGCCTTCTCCTTTATTGCGTTTATGTCTTCATTCTGGCCGAGGTCAGCGCAAAACGCAATTACTTCGGCTTTATAGGTCTCAATAAGCCATTTAATTGCGATGGATGTGTCGAGTCCTCCTGAGTATGCCAATACGATATTGTTAGTCATTTAATTCCTCCGAGAAATATTTCATACAAAATAGCATATATTAAAATATAAAGTGAAGCTTAGTAAAATTAGCTTGTTTTAATCAATCGCTGGCAGGATTATCTTGCATAACGGCGGCGGGGAATATACATTTTTGGATGCGGGAGATCGCATCCCCCGCATCCAAAATCGCGTAATCATTACTTCATTTTTTTAACGGCGTCCTCTGCTTTTATTGCGGGCAGCGTAAGTAATTCTATTGACCCTCTTGCGCCCAGGTTTACGGACATCTTCATTACCGTCTCATTGTCAGGCGCCTCTATAATATTAACAAAATCGTATGGCCCCAATACCGCAAACTGCTCCTTAACCTTGATTCCCATGGATTCAAGTTCCTTGTTGACCTCAAAAATCCTCTCCGGTTTCTCCTTGATGGTCTTTCTACCTTCATCCGTGAGTTTGCTGAGAATAACGTAATAAGGCATAGCGCTTCCCTCCTTTATGAATATATTTTACCTATAATTTTCTTATACACCATAATAAACTGGTTGTCAATGAAATTGTTGCCCAACAGCGTTAAAGCCGTTTGATTATAAGTTTTCTGAACTCCTCTATGTCCGGATTATCACGGATTATAGTATTTCTTCTTTTTTATCAAATAATCCTGCTCCACATGACCGCCATAGTCATGCGGATATTTATAGCCGGCGCCGCGGTTCAGTTCCTTAGCCCCCCTGTAACCGCTGCTTTTCAAGTGATCAGGCACTTCCATTGTCTGCTCCTTCTCGACGTCGGCGAGTGCATTTTCTATTGCCGAGTAACATGCGTTGCTCTTTGGGGCGTTGGATATATAAATTACCGCATGGGAGAGCGGTATGCGCGCCTCCGGCATTCCTATGAATTCTACAGCCCTTAATGCAGATGTTGCGATTAGCAGGGCCATTGGATCGGCATTGCCTATATCTTCTGAGGCGCAGATTACGATCCTTCTTGCTATGAATCTGGGGTCTTCTCCGGCATAAAGCATTTTTGCGAGATAATAAACCGCTGCATCAGGGTCTGATCCCCTCATGCTTTTTATAAATGCCGATATCGTGTCATAATGCTGGTCGCCTTTTTTGTCGTATACGATTACCTTTTTTTGGATTGACTCTTCAGCTATCTCGATGCTTATATGAATCCTGCCTTTTTCATCCGTAGGCGTAGTCATGGCAGCTATTTCGAGAGCGGATAACGCCCTTCTGGCATCGCCATCTGACATCCTTGCTATGTGTAGTAATGCTTCTTTATCAGCTATAATTTGAAGGTTGCCGAGCCCCCTGTCCTTATCACTGATGGCATTGTCCAATATTTTTAAAAGGTCGTCCTCTTTTAAAGGCTTAAGCTCAAATACCTTGCTTCTTGAGAGGAGAGCCGAGTTAACATAAAAAAATGGATTTTCCACAGTAGCAGCGATTAACGTGATATTTGCCTCTTCAACATCAGGCAATAGCGCGTCCTGCTGAAGTTTATTGAATCTGTGAATCTCGTCGAGGAATAAAATTGTGCGCACGCCCTTTGCCTTTTTTGCCCGGGCATCCTTTATAACCTTTCTCAGATCATCAATGCCTGCTGTTGCGGCATTCAGCCACTCAAAGTGGGCATTTGTTTTTTGCGCTATAATCCTGGCGAGCGCTGTCTTCCCTGTTCCCGGGGGCCCATATAGGATTAGAGATGTTATTCTGTCGGCTTCTATGGCCCTTCTGAGCAGTTTGCCGGCGCCGATAATGTGCTCTTGTCCGGTATACTCATCGAGTGTTTTTGGACACATCCTGTATGCGAGAGGCGCATTGAGCTCTTTATTAAACAGATCCATGTAAGAATTGTACTCCTACTGTTTGAATATGTCCATACCTGTGATAGAATTTAGATGCGGGGATGCTTTTAACCCCTTTTGGGGACTGAAAGTTCTTTGAAGGTTTGCTATAACAGGAGGGTATCCATATGTTTCATACTGCAAGGCCTGAAGAAATAATTAGTGGAAAGATCACGGATGTCTATTTTGAAAGAACTCTTAAAATTCTTAAGGCAAAACGCATAAATCCTGTCGTCAAAGCGGAATTTATAGCAAAGAGTCTTCCTGATGATTATAAGTGCGCGGTATTCGCCGGTTTCGAAGAGGCGGCATATCTGTTAAAAGATCTTAAGATTAAGGTGAGGGCATTAAAGGAAGGAACATTTTTTTATCCTTATGAACCTGTAATGGAAATCGAAGGAAGGTATCAGGACTTCTGTGTATATGAGACCGCTATTCTCGGACTGATTTGTCAGGCATCAGGAGTTGCCACAAAGGCCGCGCGGTTTAAAAAACTCGCGGAAGAAAGGCCTGTAATAAGCTTTGGCGCAAGGCGGATGCATCCCATCCTTGCTCCTATGATAGAAAGGAACGCTTATATAGGAGGCTGCGACGGCGTTGCTGTCGTAAAGTCCGGAGAGATCATAGGAGAAGACCCCATGGGCACAATGCCCCACGCGTTGATACTCTGTTTTGGTTCAACAATAGATGCTGTAAAGGCATATGATGAGGTGCTCGAACCTGACTTCAAGAGGGTGGCTCTTATTGACACATTCCTCGATGAAAAGTTCGAGTGCATCAATACTGCTGAAGCAATGGGCGAAAAACTGTTTGCAGTCCGCTTTGATACGCCTTCATCGAGACGCGGTGATTTTTATCGTATTCTGGAGGAATGCAGATGGGAGCTTGATACGAGGGGTCATAAAGATGTGAAGTTTTATGTCAGTGGAGGCATAAAAGAACATGATGTGCCGGTTTTAAACCCTTTTGTTGACGGTTACGGAATCGGTACATCCATAAGCAACGCGCCTGTTATTGACTATTCGATGGACATTATGGAGATTGAAGGCAAGCCTGTTGCGAAAAGGGGCAAGTGTTCAGGCAGCAAGCGGGTGTTAAGATGTCCGGCATGTTATTCCGGGAAGATAGTTCCTAATGACGAGCAAAAATACTCATGCAAGTGCGGCGCGGATTTTGACGAACTGCTTGTGCCTGCAATGGATAATGGCAAATATCTTTATGATATCCCTTCTTCCAGCGATTTAAGGGATTTTGTTTTGTCGCAGGTCAAAAAGAACCCGATGATTCTTTAGCCAGTTCACTGCCTTAATATCAGTTACGTCATGTGTAGCAGGCTGTGGAATACAGGTCATTTCTATATTGGCTTGACTCGGGGTTGACATTGCTTCCCTTTTCAATTTAAATTAGCATACTTGGCTAAGCAGGGCCCTATTTTTTTTTACGGAGGCATTTATATGGAGCTTGTAATCAGTATAGACAAAGAATCCCTATCAATACCAATTGACAACCCCTTTAAGCTGGATCTGGATGCGATTACAGCGAAAATCGAGGACTTTCTGTCTGTAAAAAATTCAGGGTTTAGTTCATTGGATATAAACGGTTTGCTTCCAAAGATGGTCAAGGGGATTGCAGGATGTGAAAAGGGATGTCCTGCGGATGCCATGTATTTCGTATCCAAGGGATATAAGAATTTTGAACTTGCCTATATAGAGGGTGGAATACTTACGGCAAAGGCTCCTGCGGATAATGGAAAACTTCTTTTATTAAAGATGTTTCCTGATTTTTAAAACCAAATAGGCAGGTATATTCTCAAAAGAGCATTGACTGGCCTTTAATCTCTTTTTCCGGCAGTTTCTCAAAGAGCTTTATCTTTCCAAATTCACCGTCATAACCCGGCAATATATTTACATTGCCGGAGCGCATGCGAGATATACCCTCGCTGATAAGCGCTGTACCCGCATTTTCAATATCCTTTATCGGCGCATCCATCAGAATCTGAAACTCGCTTCCAAGTTGACGCAGCAGATTTAAATATTGCTTTTCCACAGCCTTGCTGTTTACACCAACTTTCAGCGCCTCCGAGACAATCTCCGGCAATGGAATTATTGAACGAAAGGAGGGCGCGTTTTTTGGTCTGAAGCCATCCTGTCTGTCAGCAAGCTTTTCCACCCTGTGCATTACTCCTATAGTAAGCTTCTTCCCGCACGCAGGGCATAGATAATTATGTCTGATCGTTTCTGAAGGGGGCAGGCTTATCCCGCAATTCCTGTGTCCGTCATAGTGATACTTGCCTTCCTCAGGGAAAAATTCGAATGTCCCTGAAAACCCTTTTTTTGTTTTAATGGCGGTCGTAATAGCCGCATAGGAAATTCCGGTTTCAAAGATATTCGCCTCACGGCCTATCTTTGCTGGAGAATGAGCGTCCGAGTTGGACATCAGAGTTATTTTGTCGAGCGCAGAAAGCCTCCAGTTCATTAATGGATCAGATGACAAACCAGTTTCAATGGCATGGATGTGAGGTGTCAATTCCTCAAAGCATTCATCAAGAGAGTCAAAACCGGAAGATGCTCCAAAAACCGAGAAATGAGGCGTCCATGCGTGGGCTGGTACAAGCATTGCATCAGGATTAACATCCATAATAATTTTAAGGAGTTGTTTTGCGTCAAGACCAAGAATGGGTCTTCCATCAGCTCTTAAATTGCCTATCTTTGACAACGCCTCATTTATTTTAAGGGCACTTTCAAAATCAGGGACATACAAGATGGAATGAATCTTACGTGTCTTTCCGTTTTTGCTGTAAATGCAGCTGATTTCAGCGGATAAGAGAAAATAAACATCTGACTTGCAGGAATCCGGTATTTCTTCTGTTCGGAGCTCTTTTTTTAATTCGAACAGACCGTTGTCCGTTGATTTGAGCTTTAGCCTGAGTTCCTCGATCCATTTCGGATGCGTGAAATCGCCAGTGGCAATAACATGTATCCCTTTAAGCTGAGACCATTTCCATAATGATTCAGGGTTCATCTCCCTGCTGGTCGCGCGCGAGTAGCCCGAATGTATGTGTAGGTCGGCGATAAAACTCATATACTATTATTCCCATTCCCTGAGCCGACCCGCAATGAATTCTATGATTTCGTCGTGCTCTTCATTTCCTCTGCCTTTAATAAATATTGGCGAGCCAAACTCAAAATAAACAGCTTTTGAAGGCGCTATTTTACCGTAATCCTTTAAATATTTCCCATTGCCCCAAGCGTCTGTCTTAAGGGCTACGGGAATGATCGGCACCCCGGCTTTTTTTGCGAGTTTTATCCCGATTGTTCCAAAGTTTTTTGGGTCAACATCCAAAACCCGCACACTCTGCGGAAATATTACAATAGACCTTCCCGCCATCAGCCTTTGAGTCCCTCCTTCAAGCACAGTCTTCAGATCCTCACGGGGATTAGTTCTGCTGACAGTAATCGGGTCACGAGAACGCATAACATGCCTGAAAACAGGATAATCGACAAGACTTTTCTTTACCACAAAGGTTAAATCCTTAAACGGAGCAATAATCGCAGGAAGTGTCATTGTCTCAAGCGAGCTCATATGATTGGCGACAAAGATACACGGCCCATCGAGCGATTTTATGTGGTTCAGCCCTGATATGATAAATTTAATCCCCACGCTTTCGAGCGCTCGAAGCACTTCAAGGCTGCTTTGAGCCCAGTCTTTTGTATCATATCTGGAGCGTTTGGCCAAGGAACTCGACTTTAGCACAATCCAAAAAAGCTTACTATAAAAACTGAACGAAGGCAGCATGCCGGACAATAATGATATGTCGCTGGCCGGGGTTTTATAAGCCCCTTTTTTAAATAGCAGTTCTTTCAAACAATCGCTCCGTGCTGAATTATGTATCCATTAATTTAATTGAGTATTAATTTATTGTCAAATTATCGAATATAATAAACATCAGATGTTCAACTATTAAGAATAGGTGATTAAAATGATTGAAGCAAATATATTGATTCCAGCGTTAGTTGCATTTTTTGCGGCAGCAGCAACACTTATGAGCGGCTTTGGCATGGGGACTATACTGACTCCTGTATTCCTTATATTTTATGACGTGAAAATCGCTATTCTCATGGTCGCTGTTGTTCATCTGCTCGACAATCTGCTGAAGGTCTCTATGTTCGGCAGCCATCTGAGCATGGATATATTAAAGAGATTTGGCGCTCTTACACTCGGATAATTTGGCACTGATAGCAATTGTCACAGCATCTGCCTTTGCAGGCACATTTACAGGCAAAAAGGTATTAAAGAAGATTTCCCATAAGACATTCAAAAGCTTTGTGGCTTTTATGATCATTATTATAGGGATTTTATTGCTGTTAAGGATAATCTGAAGTCTTGCAGATTTTCACCCGTTAGCGTTATTCACTAAATCCGGTATAACAAAAAGGCCGCTTCTGAAAAAGCGGCCTTTCCAAGACTTTAATGCTCGCATCGAAGCTGGCATCTCATTTTTAATCCCTTGTTTTATAGCGCATGTGCGTCTCAGGCTTAATGCCGAGGCAGTCCATTACCCTGTTTGTGTAATTAAAATATCCTATTAGTTGTGCCGCATCTGAAATGTCGCTGTCACTGAAACCGTGATCTCTCAGTTTATCAACGTCCGCCTTTTCCATATTCTGAGGGGAAAGCGTGACTTTTCTCGCGAAATCAAGCAATGCCCTATTTTTATCGCCGATCTCAACCTGCCTGTAGTCATTTTGCAACTTTAATACGACCTCTTCGTTCTTGATCTCATCACGGAGATCATTTTCATGGCTTTCAACTCAGTAAAGGCAATTGTTTAAGCTCGATACAACCGTCGCGATTAAAACCCGCTGAAGATTCGAAAGCCCTCCGGGTCTTGTCATCAGATGAATGTATAATCGCCGCCCCAGATTCATCGTATCAGGGCTTAGACTCTGAATCTTGACTAAATTAATTACGCTGCCGAACTTGGCCCTTGTTTGATCATAGATTTCCTTTAATACCCCTGCTGCATCTTCTTCAGATACTGTCCCGATCCAGCTCATTAATTCCCCCTGCCCTTTTGTTCTATAAGACTAACTTATAGGTTTATTACAAGTTAAGCATTATTTTATTCATTTGCCATAAATATATCAAGCAATTCAATGAATTAATATATGAGATGAAAGATGTGTAAGTTAAGCGCTGTATTTTTGCGCTGTGTAATTTGTTGTCATATTATCATTCAGAGTTCTCTTTTTCGGCTCTTTCTCATTTCAAGTGGGTAAATATTATCTGGACTATTTCCCCTCTATCAAGAGGGGATTAAGGGCATAGGTGTTAAGTTAAGGAATTAAAAAAAGCGGCCATTTGGCCGCTTTTT
>JBBILM010000046.1:0-15698 GCA_037444915.1 Nitrospirota bacterium
GAGGCATCCCTTCAAAATGAAAACATTGCCATGATTCTTAATACTAAGCATGGCAGAGTATTGGTTTGTCAGGTAGCTGGTTTCGTTGCCAGAAGGGCGGTTTGCAGAGTGGCTCCGGGTGATACCTTAAAAAAAGGGCAGAGATACGGCATTATAAAATTCAGTTCGAGACTGGATGTCTATATGCCAAAAAATACGGAGATAAAGGTCAAATTAGGCGATAAGGTAAAGGCTGGAGAGACCATAATAGGAAGGCTCTAAGCTGTCTCTATTCTGCCATTATGCATCTTGAGTGTTTTTGACGCCTGTGCAGCAAGCCCTGAATTGTGCGTGACCATTATTATTGTTGTTCCTTCCTTTTCATTGAGCCTTTTAAATATCTGCATTACCCATGACTCTGTTGTTTCATCAAGGTCTCCTGTTGGCTCATCAGCGAGAATGATTTCAGGGGAGTTGATCAGCGCCCTTGCTATGGCTATCCGTCTTTGCTGGCCCCCGGAGAGATTTCTTGGATGCATATTAGCCTTGTCCTGCATGTTGACCATTGACAAAAGCTCTTCAGCCCTGTTTTTTATGTCTTTGCCGGATATTTTATAAAAGCTTGCCGGAAGCAGGATGTTTTCAATCACGCTTAAGGTTGGTATCAGACTGCTGAATTGAAATATGAATCCTATTTGTCTGTTTCTGAAAAAGGATATGTCTTTTTCTCCAAGTTCCCAGATATTTATTCCGTCCACAAAAATATTCCCCTTTGTCGGCTTCAGAATGCCTCCGATAATATTAAGGAGTGTTGTTTTTCCGCTGCCTGAGTGTCCTATTATGGAAAGATACTCGCCTTTATTTATCTGAAGGTTTATGTCAGCTACAGCATGTATATCTCCTTCAACAGTGTGGTAAGTTTTTGAGATTTTTTCTAAGGTTATCATTTATTCACCGCTCCTGACCGCTTCATAAGGCTCAAGCCTGCTGCTTTTAAAAGCAGGATAAAGAGCGGAAGCAACACCCGAAATCAAGGATAATGCCATGCACAGGAAGGCAAGCATAAATATAAAATCTTTTTGGGGCAGCAGATAGGGGATCTTAAGCGGAGTGAGAACGAGTTTTTCGAATATGTTTATCAGGAGGCTTCCCAAAAAAACTCCTGTAATGCCTCCTGTAAGGGTTGTTAATGAGGCCTCGTATATTAGAGATTTGAAAATGTATATCCTGCTTGCGCCCATTGCCCTTAAAAGACCTATTTCCTTCTTTCTTTCATTGGTTATCATTGAAAATCCCGCGCTTAACATTAATATAACCATAAGCCATACACCCGCGCTTAATATGAGCGCTGCATTCAGGATAAGAACCAAATGCCTTCTGACAGAAGTTATAATGTCATCAGCTATAATTGTCCTGACTTTTTCCATGCCCACTTCAATCAGAATAGCGATTTTTTGCGAGTAGGCTTCCGGCTCAACCCGAACGAGCACAACGGATATCCGGTCAGGGGGGATATTTATGGGTATTGTATTTTTCTTGGTTTTGCTGTCATTTATCATCTTGCGCGCGCCTTCAAATGTTATGAATACCGAGTCGTCAAAAAATGGCATTCCTGTTGGTTCGAGTTTATCCACAACATTATATTCGCTTCCATAAAGCATGACATGTTTGCCTTTTTCCTGTGGGAATTCGCTTCCTATTATTATTTCATCTGTTTTCATGGGTGGCATTTTTTTGTCCTTGAGCCACGGCGATATTGTTATGTCTGTTGCAGGATCAAACGCCAGGATTATCGTATCAGGCACGTCGCAGCAGCCATATGGAGCGGAGACCACGAATAACTGCGGGGATACTGACTTGACCCCTTCAATCTTGGCTATTTTTTCTGCAACTTCAGCAGGCATATAAAAGGAAGACGGGCCCCCCCAAATTAGAGCTGTTTTTGCCTGTGTCTCAAAACCCTCTGGCACAACCATAATGTCAGCGCCCAGTCTTTTCAGGCCAACAGACGTACTGTTCTCTATCCCTTTTATGATTACGCTTCCGGTAAAGAGCAGCGCTGTTGCGATGACCACGCTGAATATTATGACCATAGTCCTGAATGGTTTTTGGCGAAGGTTTTTAATAGAAAAATAAAATGGGGTTAGTAGCTTCATAAGGCAATCATAGGGCTAATGCCAGTCCTGCTGCGGCTGGCAACCGGCTGTTAAATAAAATCCTAAATAAGGTTAGCCCAAAAAATGCTGTTATACAGCGGCATGAACAGATAAAAGGCTTTATAATTCTCAATTTATAAAAACAATCCAATGAATCAGACCTGTATTTGTTTATTTGGTATGTATTATTTGCGGGCATCAATAATGTGACGGGATAAAACCTTTTATCTGCCCATGCCACTATTATCTTATGACGTAATTGCGGTTTTCGGGTTAATCTTTTAAATCTCATTTAGAGGATTCTCCGATAACGGTTAAGTCTATTACCTGAAAACATAAACGCGTTGATTTAGATTATAATATATCTGAAAGATAAAGTGTCAGAAGGCTTTATATACTTAAATTTGCATAACGTGTGATTTGGTATGACATTCAAAAACAAGAAAACTCCAGAAAAGCAGACTAAAAAAGGCATATATCTTTTGCCTAACACACTCACGCTGTGCGGAATGTTCTGCGGTTTTTTCGCTATTCTTTCTGCGATAAACGGCAATTTTCTTTATGCTGCGTGGGCGATAATACTCGCAAATATATTTGACGGGCTTGATGGATGGGTTGCCCGTCTGACAAACACTACAACGCGCTTTGGCATAGAACTGGATTCACTATCTGATCTTGTGGCATTTGGTGTGGCGCCGTCAATAGTTATGTATAAATGGGCGCTTGTACCTTTTGGAAGGCTTGGCTGGGCAGCCGCATTTTTGTTTGTAGCGTGCGGCGCATTGAGGCTTGCGAGATTTAATATACAGACAGGCACCCCAGGTTCTAAGGCATTTAAAGGAATGCCTATACCAGGCGCCGCTACTGTATTGGCTTCGATAGTTATATTCTATTACGAGTTCTGGACAGGACTGCCTGGCAAGAATGTCTTTTTTCTGATTGTAACTATAGTGCTTTCTTTGCTAATGGTGAGTACGCTTAAATATCACGGACTTAAAGAGATTGACTTCAGGGAAAAAAAGCCTTTCTGGGTGCTGATTGTATTTGTATTGATTCTTTTCATATTGCTGATACACCCTTCCACAGCTATTTTTATTTTTGCAATGGCATACCTGGTTTGGGGTATAATTGAAAATGTTTATTTGCTTGTCAGGAATAAGCGCCAAAAACAGGAAGAAAGCCAACAGCAGGCTGAAAAGGCAGAATAATCCGTGAGCGATTAATTGGTTTCAACCCTGACAAAAGCCGCTGTGCACTGAGAAAAGAGAGAAAGGCCGTAATAAGATGAACTCAGCAGGTATGGTGCATTAAGAGATATGAATTTATTGGAAGAGGATTTAAAAAGCCTTGAAAACTAAATAACTGAACAGGACTAAGGAAATGAGAATTATTAAGATATTCGACACAACGCTGAGGGACGGCGAGCAGTCCCCTGGCGCGTCAATGAATGTGGATGAGAAGATACAGGTTGCAAAACAGCTTGTTAAATTGGGAGTGGATATTATAGAGGCCGGATTTCCTTTTGCATCTCCGGGTGATTTTGACGCTGTGAGGCGCATTGCCGGTGAAGTAAAAGGAGCGACAATCGCGGCGCTCGCAAGGGCAAAGGAAGATGATATAAAAAGCGCGTATGAGTCTATTAAGGATGCGCCATTAAAGCGCATTCATACCTTTCATTCAACTTCAGACATACACCTGAAATACCAGTTCAGGGTAAGCCGTGAAGAAGCGCTCAAAAGGTCTGTGGAAATGGTAAGGTTCGCGCGAAGTCTTGTTGAAGACGTGGAGTTCTCTCCTATGGATGCGACGAGAACAGATGTTCCTTATCTTCTGGATGTGCTTGATGCCGTAATTGAGGCAGGCGCTTCAACAGTTAATATCCCTGATACAGTTGGATATACGACGCCCATCGAGTTCGGAAACCTGATTAAGACAATCAAGGAAAGAATAGGGGATAGCGCGGTCATATCTGTTCATTGCCATAATGACCTTGGCCTTGCTGTTGCCAACTCGCTTTCCGCTATTATTAACGGAGCCGGACAGGTTGAATGCACTATAAACGGAATAGGCGAGAGGGCTGGCAATTGTTCGATGGAAGAGATTGTTATGAACCTGAAAACAAGAAAGGACTTTTATAATGCGGATACCAATATAAATACAAAAGAGATAATCAGGACCAGCAGGCTCATAACGAGAATAACAGGCATGGCAGTCCAGCCGAATAAGGCGATAGTTGGGGCTAATGCATTTGCTCATGAGTCTGGCATCCATCAGGACGGCCTTCTTAAAGAAAAGATGACGTATGAGATAATTCGTCCGGAGGACATCGGCCTTCAGAAAACAGAGCTTGTACTCGGGAAACATTCAGGAAGACATGCTTTTAAAACAAGGCTTCTGGAACTTGGCTATGATCTCAGCTCAGATGAAGTCGATACAGCCTTCAAAAAATTCAAGCATCTTGCCGACCAGAAAAAAGACATCTTCAATGAGGATCTTGAGGCAATAGTTTCCGAAGAGGTTTCCAAGACACCTGAGATTTACAGCCTTTTAGACCTCTCAATATCAAGCGGTGTAAGCATTAAGCCTACTGCTGCACTAAAGCTCAGGGTGAACGATGAAATAGTTGAAAAAATGGAGCATGGAGACGGACCTGTAGACGCTGTATACAGGGCTATAGAGGCTGTTACGCGAACAAAGAGCAAGCTCCTGAAATTTGAGGTTAAAAGCATTACAGGCGGCACTGACGCACTCGGAGAGGTAATGGTGTCTCTTGAGGAAGACGGCAGGACAGTAAGGGGACATGGAGCTGATACTGACATTCTTGTGGCAGCGGCAAAGGCCTATATAAATGCTCTCAATAAACTTGCGGTCAAAAGGAAATAAGGGCAGCCGATAAGAACATTCTCTATTACCCCGAAAAATGCATTTACGTAAAAGATTATAGCGGCATGGGCATATAAAAGCCTTTAGTGCATTTTCGGTATTAATGTTTCAGCAAAAGTACATGCACTGAGCACGAAATGCAGGGGTCGTAGCTCCTGATTATCTTTTCACATTCCTTTTTAAGGAAATCAGCGGATTTGTCAATGTTATTCTGCAGGAAATTATAGATGTCTTTTTCTATATGCCCAAGATTCTGGGATGTGGGCGGAATGATTGCGCAATCTCTGACCTTTCCCTTTTCATCAATGCTGTATCTGTGTATCAATATTCCCCTCGGCGCTTCTGTAATCCATGTTGCCTGGCCGGGCTGGGGCTTGTAATCAACAAAAGGCTTATCCGGCTCCTCGTATTTTGTGATAATTCGTATGGCTTCATGAACAGCGTAAGCGAGTTCAACTGCCCTTGCTATTATTCCCATGCTCGAATTCCTGATGGGCAGTGATATGCCGGCTTCATTCATTGAGTTTTTAATCTCATCGGGCAGTTTATCGTGATTGAGATTAACCCTTGATATCGGACCCACGAAATAAGGACTTACAGAGGAATCCCTCTTTATTCCTGAATGCAGGGCTGTAGAATACTCAACCTGATATTCCTGGATTGCGTTCCTGAATTTATCCATGGATAGATCGATGCCTTTGCTGGATAAAGCCCTGCCTCTGTTCATGGGATATTCGGTGTCATGCCTTAAAGAGACATATTCAGTTTCCCAAACATTGTGGTTGAAAGTGAGAGAAGATGCCCACTTTATTGCTGCCAGTGAGTCTTCATACGCCTTTTGAAGTTCAGGAAGGAGAGATTCAATCTCTTTTTTTCGCGGTGTTTTATGAAAACCTCCCACCTTCACGGAAATCGGATGAACAGGCCTTCCGCCCAGTACCGTGAGTATATTATTGCCTGTTTTTTTCAATCTCAGACCAACCTTTGCGAGTTCCAGATATTCCTTGTCAGCCCACGCATTTGGAATGCCGTAAAAATCAGGGCCGTTAAGGAAATAGATGTGCAGGGCGTGACTTTCTATCCATTCACCTGTGTAGAGCAGTCTTCGCAATTCGGAAATCGAGTCTTCTACAGTAATGCCAAAGATCTCCTCCATTGCATGAACCGAGCTCATCTGATAGGCCACCGGACATATGCCGCATATCCTCGCTGTAAAGTCTATTACATCCTGATAAGGCCTTCCGACAAGAAATGATTCAAAAAACCTCGGGGCCTCGAAAATCTTGAGCTGTATTTTGCTCACCTTATTGTCCTTTATTTCAATGACAATTCCGCCCTCTCCTTCGACCCTCGAAAGGTAATCAATTTTCACAATCTTGTTCATCTCATCTCCTGACTCATCGTCCGTTACTTACTTATTGCCTAATATCGATCCGTGCTTTTCTGTAAGCATAGGTGTTCATTTTATCGAGCAGCAAAACGCTGTCCTTTTGAGTCAATCCCATGTTCTGGAAGATTTTTAAGATGGAGTCTATATTGGCGTCGTCTTTCGGACCAAAACAGCCGTAGCATGGTTTGCCGAATGAAGGGCACAGCACTCCGCAGCCTGTTATTGTGACAGGACCGAGGCACGGCTCTGCTTTGGAAACCAGTATGCATGGAATGCCTTTTTGCTTGCAATCCATGCATAAACTGTACCTCGGAATGCCCGGTTTTTTATTAATAAGGAATGATACCAGTGTTTCGGAAAGCGCGTTTTTGTTTATCGGACACCCCCATAATTCGTAGTCAACATGGACATGCTCAGAGATAGGGGTTGATGTTGAAAGCGCTTCTATTGCGTCTGGCGACGGATAGACATATTTTTTATAGGATTGCAGGCGCGCCCAGTTTCTGAGCGCCTGAAGACCTCCTGATGTTGCGCAGGCGCCGATGGTGATAATCAGTCTCGATCTTTCCCTTATATCAACAATCTCTTTTTTCTGCCAGTTGGTTGATATTGATCCTTCTACCAATGATATATCAAACTGTCCCCTGAGAGGGTCGTCGGTTGCCTCCCTGAAATACGCGATGTTGAATACAGAGAGTATGTCAAGTATCTCATCCTCCATGTTTAAAATGGATAATTGGCAGCCATCGCAAGATGTGAATTTAAAAACGCCTATTCTCGGTTTTTTCACCTTTAAATCCCCTCTAAGCTGTAAACTGGGATCCAGTCCTTTAGTTCACTGGATTCATGCTTCAGCAGGAATGATATTTTTATTTCTTTCCGGGTCTCTCTGAGATATGTGGGTTTCATAATATTTTCCTAAAGTTCTTTTATGCTGAAAAACTCTTCAATGTCAGTGTATCTGAAGACAGGGCCGTCCTTGCACGTGAATTTCGGGCCGAAAAAGCAGTGTCCGCAGATGCCTATGCCGCAATTCATGTTTCTTTCCATTGTTATGAATATCTTTTCTCCGGGAACACCCCTGAGCAGCAGTTCTTTGGTTACGGCCTGCATCATAACTTCAGGCCCGCATACAAAGGCAACAGTAGTGAGAGGATTAAAAGAGACTTTGTTTATTAGTTCAGTGATAAGTCCGACTTCACCCCTCCAGTATTCTTCCGGGTCTGCCTTGTCAACGGTCAGTTGCACCTCGAAGGTATCCCTGTAGCCGGGGAACTCGTCCCTGAATAAAATATCTTTCGGAGATTTCGCTCCGTACAGGATAATCCCTTTGCCGCAGGTGGAATCCTGCGAACCTGTTTTGGATTTTTTCGAGGTTGCGCGCATATGCCTTATAACAGACCTTAATGGCGCGATGCCGAGACCTCCGGCAATAATAATAAGATTCCTGTCTTCTATTTCTTCGATTGGCCATCCATTTCCCATAGGCCCTCTTATGCCAAGTATATCTCCTTCATTCAATTTAGATATGGCTGTTGTAACGTCACCAGCGATTCTCACAGTATGGGTCAGATCGTGATCAGACGGCGAGGAACTTATGGATATTGGAGATTCGCCTATTCCGGGGATATACAGCATATTGAACTGTCCGGGTCTGAAACTGTATGCTGAATGTATTTCCTTGTTATTGATGCCTAATGAGTAAGTTATTGTATCCCTCGATTCCTTTTTTATCCATTTTATGGTTGCCTCAAAAGGCAATGATTTATCGTACATTGAATCCTCTCCTAATCACTCTGTTACCATCATATTTCACTGCTTTCTCAGAGCCTCCAATTCCTGGGTGATATCTATTCCTGCAGGACACCACGTGATGCATCTCCCGCAGCCAACGCATCCTGTCAGACCGAACTGTTCAAACGTATAAGCGAGTTTGTGAGACATCCATTGCCTGAATCGAGCCCTTCTGGAAGGCCTGAAATTGCCTCCGTGAACCCGGGCGAAATTTTTCGAAAAGCAGGAATCCCATTTCATTACCCTGACGCCTGAAATCTCCGAAGACTTGTTGACTACCCCTGAAAGCTGCATGTAATCGTAGGTCGAATTGCAAAAACATGTCGGACAAACCTGCGTGCAGTTACCGCATTCCAGATCCCGTCTGGCAATATCAGACCATCTCGGGTGCTCAAGGTTTTTATAGATGAGCCATGGAAGTTCCTCTGACCTTACAGATTTTTTTATCAGCCTTTTGCAGTTCTCTGAAACCGCTTCTTTTTCACGCATGTCGGCTTCCGTAATTTTTTCAAAAGGCAACTCTTCCATTATTTTTTTTCCGGCAGCAGAGCCTGTTTCAATAATTAAGCCGTCCTTTAGTTCAGTAACAGCTATATCAAAGTTGTCCTTTATCTGAGGGCCGGCGCCCATGGATGAGCAAAAACAATTGTCGCCGGGACGCAGGCAGTTTACGCCTATTATTAAAGCATCTTTTCTTAATGAATCGTAGATTGAATCCTTGACAGGGCCTTCTAAAAATATCCTGTCATATAGTTTGATTGCTGATATATCACAGGCTCTCACGCCAATGAGGGCAATGGGCATTTCCTTTTTCAGGATGCGGTTCGCGGAAATGGCCTTTGTCGTCTTTTTAAAACCGAACAACTCTTTTAAAGGAGGATGAAAGAATCTTTTAAAGGAATCAGGACCAAGTGAGAATGAAAATATCTCATCGCCGGCATCTTTTGTCATCCTGTATTGTCCGGGCTTTTGCAGCTCTTTATAGCCTGAAGGTATATCTTCAAAACCTGCTTCAGTCAGGATCAGGACATCGTTTTCTATTTTTGGCCCGATAATTCTGTGGGATTTGCTGATAACATCGAAAATGGATTTCAGTGAGGTTTTCTTGATTTTGATCGTATCCATGTTTTAGCTTTTGTTGTAACACTAAAGGTTGAAAAAATATTCATTATTCAATCAAATTGACAAAGCATAATTCATAATTATACACTAAAAACAATAAAAGTCAAGTCAGTTTCTGCAGTTTCCAACCATGATTTTGGTTAATTGACAATAATAAAGATGATACAGGAGGACTTAATTGTTAAAGACAGTAGAGGATATTACACCAACAAAAAAACGGCTTAAAATAGAGATACCAGCGGAAGCCCTGGAGTCTGAAATAAAAAAAGGCCTGCAGGCTGTTAAGAGCAAATCCAAGATGCCAGGATTTCGTCAGGGCAAAGCCCCCATGAGTTTAATCGAAAAAAGATTCGGCAGGGATGTGGAGTCTGATGTGCTCGAAAAAATTATTCCGGAGTTTTATGCGAATGCGCTGAAAGAGGCGGCTATAACCCCTGTTGCAAGCCCAGCGGTTGAGGAGACATTTGATTTTAAGAGAAATGAGCCGCTTTACATAACAGTATCGGTTGATGTTATGCCAAAGGTGGAGCCGCTTAATTATGAGAACCTGACAGTAAAGGATATTCCCGTAAATGCAGATGATGAAGAGGTCGAAGCTGTTATAAAAGGGCTTGCTGAGGAAAGGGCTGCCTATGAATCTGTTGATGATGCAGTGGTTTCAGGAGATCTTTTGACTATTGATTATTCTATTAAAGAAGAAGGGATAACATCGAACGATGTTGTCTTAAAGGTGGGATCTGGCCCGTATTCTGATGAGTTTTTTCAGGGCTTAACAGGCAGAAAAAAGGATGAGGAATTTGAACTGGAGGCAGCTTTGCCTGCTGACGCAACTTCCGGGCCTTCTGATAAAAAGGTTAAATATGATGTTAAGATCAAGGAGATAAAAAGACGCAATGTTTCTGCTGTTGATGATGAATTCGCAAAGGATTTCGGATTTGACAATATAGGCATTCTCAAGGAAAAGGTGCTCGAAAACATTCTTGCCGCAAAAGGAAGGGATGCTGACACATCTAAACAGCGTGAAATAATGAATAAGCTGCTCGATACTCACAGTGTTGATTTGCCCGAAAGTCTCCTTGATGCGGAAATTAATAGTATCCTCGGCGAGATAAGGGCAGCAGGCAGGGATTCAGAAAAGACCGATGAACAGATGAGAGCAGAGATATTGCCTCATGCCGAAAAAAGCGTAAAGGCATATATCCTCATGAAATTAATAGGCGAAAAAGAAGGCATCTCTGTTAAGGACGAGGATATTAAGGAGGAGATTATCAGCATGGCCATGAAATACCGCGTATCACCGGAAAATATAATGAAATATTATACGGCGCGCGATGGTTCATTGGAAGGGCTGAAGAATGCTGTTTTTGAAAAAAAGGTTTTAACCCTGCTTTTGAGCAAGGCAAAGCTCGAACAAGGAGAATAAGAAGATATGAGCATAGTTCCTATAGTAATTGAGCAGACAGGCAGGACAGAGAGGGTCTATGATATTTATTCAAGGCTTCTTAAGGACAGGATAATCTTTATCGGAACAGGCATTGACGACAATGTTGCCAATGTGGTTATAGCCCAGTTGCTTTTCTTGCAGACAGAGGACCCTGATAAGGATATACACATATATATAAACTCTCCGGGAGGAGTTGTTTCAGCAGGCCTTGCCATCTATGACACCATGCAATACGTGAAGCCTGACATCGCAACATATTGCATTGGTCAGGCAGCAAGCATGGGAGCGTTGCTTTTATGCGCTGGCGCAAAAGGCAAAAGGTTCGCGCTGCCGCATTCGCGAATAATGATACATCAGCCCTTAGGAGGTTTCTACGGACAGGCCACTGATGTTGAGATACACGCAAGAGAGATATTAAAGATGAAGGAAACCCTTAACAGCATACTCGCAAGGCATTCCGGAGCGTCGCTCGAAAAGATACAGACTGATACTGAAAGGGATTTCTTTATGTCAGGCGAGGCAGCAAAAAAATACGGGATAGTTGATGATGTGATAGCAACGGTTAAGGAGACTAAAACGAAATAGTCAATAGCTGACAGCTTATGGCAAAAGACTATCCGCCGTGAGATGTCAGATGAAAGCGATTGATGGAGGTTTAATGGCAAAAAAGACTGTTGACAGTATTCTTCAATGTTCATTTTGCGGAAAGGCGCAGAATGAGGTTAAAAAGCTTATCGCCGGGCCAATGGTTTACATATGCAATGAATGCGTCGGGCTTTGCAATGAGATTATAGAGGAAGAGTTAAGCGCGTTTAACAGGATAAACGCGAAGAATCTTCCAACGCCTTTTGAGATAAATAAATTCCTCAATGATTATGTAATAGGGCAGGACAGGGCAAAGAAAATCCTTTCGGTTGCCGTGCATAATCATTATAAGCGGGTATTTAACAATACTAAGTCGGATGTGGAACTCCAAAAAAGCAACATCCTTCTTATAGGCTCCACAGGAACCGGAAAAACGCTGCTCGCTCAAACACTCGCAAGATTTCTTGACGTGCCTTTCACTATTGCTGACGCTACAACTCTTACAGAGGCCGGCTATGTCGGGGAAGATGTCGAGAATGTTCTCTTGAAATTGCTGCAGGCTGCGAATTATGATGTTGAGAAGGCACAGCTTGGCATTATATATATAGATGAAATTGACAAGATCAGCAGAAAGGCTGACAGCCCTTCGATAACAAGAGATGTATCCGGCGAGGGTGTGCAGCAGGCCTTGCTTAAAATAATAGAAGGAACAATCGCGAATATCCCTCCGCAGGGCGGCCGCAAGCATCCCCAGCAGGAATATATACAGCTCGATACCACCAATATTCTCTTTATTTGCGGCGGCGCTTTTGTGGGGCTCGAGAAGATAATAGAGCAAAGATGCGGTAAGAGAAACATCGGGTTTGGCTCTGACGCATTTAATGAAAAAGGGAAAAAGGTTGATAATTATCTCAGCCTTACAGAGCCTGAGGACCTCATGAAATATGGGCTTATACCCGAGTTCATCGGAAGGCTTCCTATTGTCGCAAACCTTGATAATCTTGATGAGGCAGCGCTTATAAAAATATTGACAGAGCCTAAAAATGCCCTGGTTAAGCAGTACCAAAAGCTCTTTGCGATTGACAGGGTGAAATTGAAATTTACTGATACCGCGCTTGCGATTATAGCCAAACGCGCTGTTGAAAAAAAGGCAGGGGCAAGAGGGCTGAGGGCTATTTTGGAAAATATTATGCTCGATGTTATGTACGAGCTTCCATCTCAAAGGGGTGTCTCGGAGTGCATAATCAATGAGGAAACAGTCATAAAGAGTGAAAAACCTTTGCTCGTGTACGAAAAAAGGGCAGAGTCAGCATAAAAATATAGGGTCTCAATCCGTAATTTCGTCAATATTGAACGGATAAATTAAGTATAATTCCCCGAACCATCTGAGCAAGACCTGGTTCGGGGAATCTTTTTTTACGCCATTTCGCTTTTCATCCATTATATTATTGGCGCATCCGGTATTTTCATGGGTCTATACAAGATGTAGATGTTCCTATTGGACGTCATTCCGGCTTGTCCGGCCGCAGGCTCGTTGAGAATCTTTCTGTTACTGTTATACTGGCTGTGTGAGGGAGGATGTCTTTGCAGTGTATATTATGGCCAATGCGAGACCGACCTTATATGACGGGGTGACCAATGATCTCATGCGAAGAGTCTACCTTACAGTTGCAAAAAGTTTGCACAATAAATGCGGCAAAGCAAAGTTAGTAGCCGAATTCCATGATATTTACAGACAACTGAGGAATTCACTGAAAGTAAACTCCTCTAACACTGTCATTCCTGCAAGCGAAGCGCGTCAGGAATCCTTCTTAAAGGCGCGGAAAGATTCCCGACAAGCGGGAATGACAGAGCGGGGGGACGGAATGACAGAAAAAGACCGGAATGACAGAAAAAAGAACTGAATGTCCCCGCATTCTCTTATAATGAGCCAATACAACATGTTGGGGCTGCCCATTAGAAACCCGGATGCGCCATTAGTGAGATTATAATTAAAATTGCCAAGAAGACAAAAAAGTGAGACAATTGTCTTAAGAGCATATTTTTATTTTAAACAATCAATAAAATAGCGGGGTTGACTATGAAAAAGAAACTTGCCTGTATGACGTTTCCGGTTTTATCGACACTATTTTTGTTTGTGCTGGTGTTCACTGTTCCTGCAACTGAAGCAGATGCAGGAACAGTGGAATACCGCCTGACAATCGGATACAAGGTATTCAACTACACAGGTAAAGATGTACGAGCTATGGCCATTAATGGCTCGATTCCGGGCCCTGTGCTTTATTTTAATGAAGGTGATTTAGCCCGCATTATAGTAAAAAACGAAATGGACGAGGAAACCTCTATTCACTGGCATGGCATTCTCCTGCCTAACAGGCAGGACGGGGTGCCATACCTGACAACACCGCCGATTGAGCCGGGCATGACATTTGTTTATGAATTCCCGATAATCCATTCAGGCACATACTGGTATCATTCCCACACAGGACTTCAGGAGCAGGCAGGCATCTACGGCGCTATTGTGATACAGCCAAAAGAGAAAACAATACAGGCTGATAGAGAGGTTGTTCTTGTGCTTTCGGACTGGACAGATGAGGATCCGGAAGAAGTCCTGCGCACCCTGAAGAGGGAAAGCGAATATTACTCGCTGAGAAAAGGAACTGTTCCGAGCGTGTTGGGCGCAATTAAAGCGGACGCGCTTGGTGATATGTTCCGCAGTTCATTGACGCGAATGCCTCCAATGGATGTCTCGGATGTTGCTTACGACTATCTCCTTATTAATGGGCGGCCTGAGATTAACCTTGACGCAAGACCGGGCGAAACATTAAGGCTCAGGATAATAAACGCATCTGCCTCCACCTATTTTTATCTTGAATATGCTGACGAGCCTTTGGAAATAATATCCGCTGATGGATTGGATGTTGAGCCGGTAAGCCTTGACCGTTTTTTAATAGCGATTGCCGAGACTTACGATGTCCTCTTGAAGGTCCCTGCGAAGGGAGCTTACGAGTTCAGGGCAACTGCTCAGGATGGTTCTGGCTACGCATCTGCGTGGATAGGAGAAGGAGAAAGGATGTTTGCGCCGGATGTGCCAAGACCTGATCTTTACAGGATGCATACGGATGAAGAAATGATGCATGGAGATATGATGAATACCACTGATAAAATGTCTGATCATGGCAGCATGGCTCACAGCGCCGATTCCGAACATGAACACGCCATGATGGACATGATGGAAATGACAGATGAAAGGCCGTTAGCCCCTTATGCAAATCTTAAATCCCTGAAGATTACGCTGCCAGAAAAGGAAGCGCCAAGTCGGACGATTACGTTAACATTGACAGGGGATATGGAGAGATATGTCTGGCATTTTGATAATAAAACGCTGTCAGAGGCTGATCTGATCCCCGTTAAAAAAGGTGAGGTTCTTCGAATAGTATTCATAAATGATACGATGATGCACCACCCTATCCACTTGCACGGCCATTTTTTCAGGGTTCTAAACAGGCACGGTGATTATTCTCCTTTAAAGCACACTGTGGATGTCCCGCCCATGGGAAGGCAGGAGATAGAGTTTTTCGCCAATGAAGAGAAAGACTGGTTCCTGCACTGCCACATGCTTTATCACATGAAGGCGGGCATGGCAAGGGTAATACATTATGAAGGCAGTGAGATGGACCCTGACATCGCTAAAATCCGGCATAAGCTTTTTAAAGAGCATTGGTATTCGTGGGCAGATGTCTCCCTGCTTACCAACGTGACTGACGGATTCGCTGTTTATTCCAGCACGCGCCACGCATTAGGCTTTCGCTGGGAGGTCGGCTGGGGAAAAGTGGATGAAACAGAATATGACGCTGAGCTTACTTATGATTATCACTTCAGCAGGTTCCTCAGTGCATTCGGCGGGGCGAATCTCACCAGCGACGACAATGCAGGGATATTCGGCGTACGCTATCTTATCCCTTTGAACCTTGAAACTCTTGTCTGGGTGGACACAGACGGTGATTTCCGTTTCAGGCTTGAAAAAGAACTTCAGCTCACAAGCAGGCTGTCAGTATTCGGCGAGGCTGAATACGATACTGATAAAAAATGGGAGAGCATTGCAGGTGCAGCATGGACGATTAACAAGCAGATGTCTCTGATAGGAAAGTGGAGTTCTGAATTCGGACTTGGAGCCGGCATCAGGATTCGTTTATAATTTGGGCGCATCCGGTATTTTTATGGGTCTATACAAGATGTAGATGTTCCTAGTGGACGTCATCCCGGCTTGTCCGGCCGCAGGCTCGTTGAGAATCTTTCTGTTATACTGGCTGTGTGAGGGAGGATATCTTTGCAGTGTATATTA
>JBBILM010000047.1:0-15228 GCA_037444915.1 Nitrospirota bacterium
TCAACAAGATGTGCTGAATAGTGCTCAAGGAATCTATCAATAAGGACATCTTTATCAATATTACTTCTTACTTCTGACTCATGACTTTTTACCAATTTTTCAATAAGCCTTGTAATTCCCTCGCCTACAAGGCTTATGGTTTCCTTAACAGTAATTGGTTTAATGCCGTAAGGCTCAATGGCGTAATTTATGGCATTTGCTATGTCAACGCTTGAATCGACAAGGGTGCCGTCAAGGTCAAATATTATAAGTTTTATACGCATGTATTACTGTAATCGAATACTGCTGAAAAGCTCAATATCATTTCTGTTATAATCAGACATGAATCTGTATTTGATAGACGGCAATTCATATTTTTACAGGGCATTTCATGCAATAAAAGAGCTGCGCAATTCAAAAGGCTTCCCGACAAACGCCATTTACGGCTTTACCAACATGATTCTAAAAATTATGCGCGAAAAAAAGCCGGACGCAATAGCAGTTGTTTTTGATTCTCCATCACCCACAAAAAGACATGAGATTTACACGGATTACAAGGCGCAAAGGCCTGAAACACCCAATGAACTTGTCAGGCAAATACCGTTTATAAAGCAAATTATAAAGGCATTTAATATACCATCTTTTGAGATGGCAGGTTATGAAGCAGATGACATTATATGCACCATCGCCAAAAAGGCAGCTCAGGAGTCTGTTAATGTTTTTATAGTAAGCGGTGACAAAGACATGATGCAGGCAGTAGGAGACGGCATAAAGATTTATGATCCAGTGAAAGATGTTATCACAGATGAAGAGTACGTCAGGCAGAGATTTGGAGTCTCTCCTGACAGGATACCAGAATTCATGGCAATAACCGGGGACTCATCTGACAATATTCCCGGGGTCAGGGGCATTGGCGAAAAAACAGCGAGGGAAATACTCTCAAATGCCGCGAGTCTTGACGAATTGCTCCAACATCCTGAAGGAATCAGGAATGAGAGGATAAGAAAAATGATAACGGACAGCATAGATGTCATTAAATTAAGCAAAACTCTCGCGACTATAGATACAGATATCGCTATGGATGTAAATCTCGATGATCTGGCAGTTGCCGAACCTGATTGGCAAATGCTTCTTGATCTGTTCACCGAGTTTGAATTCAAAAGCCTCTTAAGGCTTATTCCCTCAACCGCGAATAAATCAAGAGGCGAATATTACGCTATTACAGATACTGATCAACTGATTAAGTTTCTTGAGATGGAAAAATGAAACAGCATTCACTATTTGACATCTCCGTTGATCAGCAGCGGCCTTCAAATGAAATTAATTCCTTTAATAACAGCTCTTCTCCTGCGTTAAGGGAATTATCGTTTGATATTGAAGCAACAGGCGCAAATCCTGTTTCCGACAGGATTATAGGCATAGCATTATGCAAAGAAAAGGGCAGGGCCTGTTATGTTCCGATAAGACATAAAGCAGGTCAAAATATACCCGATGGCCTTAATATCCTGAAACCTGTATTGGAAGATGACTCCATCGCCAAAATAGGCCACAATCTGAAATACGATATTCTTATCCTGAGACAGGAGGGGATACACGTAAAAGGTATTCTTTTTGACACTATGCTTGCTTCCTATTTAATTAACCCGATTAAGCCTAATCACAGTCTTGAGGATACTGGTCTTGAATATCTGCACTATAAAAAAAGAGCGTTTTCAGATGTCCTGGGTAAAAGACATTCTTTTGCGGAAGTCCCCATAGAAGACGCAGTTGGTTATGCTGCAGAAGATGCTCAGCTCGCAATGGAGTTGAGGCACATCCTTTTTGAAAAATTAAGTGAGGAAGGGCTTTATGAACTGTATCTTAATATGGAGATGCCTTTAATTTACGTTCTTGCCGATATGGAGGAAAAAGGGGTAAAGATAAACAGGGGGAAATTGGGTGAATTTTCCGCAGAAATAGACAAAGATCTTGACGCCCTAAAATCCAGAATCTATTCTCTGGCAGGAGAAGAGTTCAATATAAACTCTCCAAAGCAGATAAGCAAAATCCTTTTTCAGGTGATAGGCTTGCAACCAACCAAGAAAACAAAGACGGGCTATTCAACGAGTGTTGATGTGCTTGAATATCTCGCGGCAGAGCATGAACTTCCCGGAGAGATATTAAATTACAGGACATTGCATAAACTGAAGACAACATACGTGGATGCCCTGCCTAAGCTTATTAATAATAAGACAGGAAGAATACACACATCCTTTAATCAGACAGTTACATCAACAGGGAGACTGAGCAGCAGCCAGCCAAATTTGCAGAATATTCCTGTCAGAGGAGAATGGGGCGCGAAGATAAGGCAGATGTTTATTGCAGAGGATGGTAATTTCATAATCTCTGCTGATTATTCACAGGTAGAGTTGAGAATACTCGCTCATCTTAGCAATGATCAAGGTCTCATTAACGCATTTAAAAAGGATATAGACATACATTCCAGAACAGCTTCCGAACTGTTTGATATACCGGTCGATGAAGTAACAGAGGATCTTCGCAGGATTGCCAAGACCGTTAATTTTGGGGTTGTTTACGGTATAAGCCCCTACGGATTATCTGAAGCGCTGAACATATCTCCAAAACAAGCCGGTGTTTATATAGAACAGTATTTTGAGAAACATGATGGCGTTAAAAGATATATGGAAGAATCAGTTAAATTCGCGAGGGAAAATGGCTATGTTGTTACGCTATCGGGCAGGAAGAGGCCGATACCTGAAATAAACAGTTCTAACGCTAATATAAGACAGCAGGCCGAAAGGCTCGCGATTAATACGCCTGTTCAGGGAACAGCGGCTGATCTTATAAAAATAGCGATGATAAATATATGGAAGAACCTTAAAAAGAAAGGATTTGAAGCAAGAATGTTATTGCAGATTCATGATGAGCTTTTGTTTGAGTCCCCTGAAAATGAGATTAAATCTGTAAGTGATTTGATAAGAAATGAAATGGAAGAAGCCCTTTCTCTATCTGTGCCGCTTAAGGTGGATATAGGGTATGGAAAAAACTGGGCAGAGGCTCACTGACGTAGATAAATAGAATAGTTGAACAGAAGCCAAGAAGAGCAACATGAGAGAAGATAAAGTATAGATGCGTTCAGTGTTAAGAGATATGCTTCTCTATTGCACTGCTTTGCTACTCCTCTGGTATACTAATCATTACAGCGAGAGTGGCGGAATTGGCAGACGCACCAGACTTAGGATCTGGCGGGGTAACCTGTAGGGGTTCAACTCCCCTCTCTCGCACCATATATTACTCCCTAATATACATTGAGTTTCCATTCGCACTTATTGTATTAATACTTTCGTTGACATAATTTGTAATCTTTAGTTATTTTTAAATAATGAAAAGGCCTTTCTTTATATTACTTTTTATTATTGCCTTTCTGTTTTCTTCCCTTAAACCTTCTTTTGCGAACACTGATGTTAAAAAAGAGGCTGATTTAAAGAAAGATAGTTATACCGGTTCAGTGCAGTTTATCGGAGTTATGCCGACTTTTTACGGTGAAAATGTTTATCAGTTCTATAAGCCCTTTATAGATTATCTTAATAAAACCACGAATATCAGATGGGAGCTGAAACTTTATCCGACTTATACATCAACATTAAACGCTATATGCAGTAAAGAAATTGACATAGCTTATATAGGGCCTAATCTCTTAGGGCTTGCTCATGAAAAGTGCAATGCCAAGCCTTTGGTGGTATCCCTGAACAGCAGCGGCAAGCCATTTTACAGGTCAGTAATTTTTACCAGCGACAGTAAAATAACTACAATAAAGGGATTAAAAGGCAAAAAAGTCGCTTTTGGTGATAATGCTTCAACAGCGACTAATATTGTTCCAAGGGAGATGTTGAATAAAGAGGGTCTTTTTTTTGACATGATAAAACCTGTTTTTTATAAAAACCATCAGGATATTATAAAGGCGGTAGCATCCAATAAGGTCTCTGCAGGCTCTGCAAAGGAGCATGTGCTTGAAAGATTTAAGGATTTTAACTTCAGGGCATTAAAGGTTTCTGAGCCGCTACCTCAATATACATTTTGCTCTGCTCCGGGTGTCAGTCCTGAAGCAGCAAGAAAATTCACTGATGCTCTTTTGAGATTAAAGCCTTTGACTGAAAAAGCCGATAAGAAATTAGTAAATAACTGGCATTTTGAGCTTAGGAACGGCTTTGCGCTTCCGCCTGAGAATTATATGAAAGAGATAATGGAACTGCATAGAACATTCAAAAAATACAATCCATGAAGTTAGACAAAAACAGCGTAAGATTCAAGATAATAGCCCCGGTACTTATTTTTGTTAGTGTTGTTGTATTGCTTGTTGTCTTCATTATTCACAGATTGTCCATTGGCATTGTTGAGAAGGACGCTACAGGGATGTTATTAAAACATTCATCTGAAGTTGAGACAATAGTTACAACTGCAATTTCCGAACTTACAATAGCAGCTCTAATTGATAATGATATGGTTGTTGAGAACAAAAAAAGGACTGTTGCCGAAGAAATAGTCTCCTACTGGAAAAACAATAATCTGACCGGCTTAATACTGGAAGATGACAATAAGATTATCTTTTCCTCTCTCGACAATATTTCATTGGATGATATCAATTCACATTTGCAAGTGGAAACGAGCGAGTTTCATTTGAATGAACAATTTCAGCATTTCTATGGATATTTATTCGATTTGCCGCTCTGGAACTGGAAGATAGTTACTGTGTCTGAGCCGATTATACCACTGGTCTTTGCGTTGAAACATAGAGCAGATATTGTGTTGATATTGTTGTTTACCATAAGCGCTTCGGCTTTGATGCTCGCCGGTGTTTTATATGTAATGAGAAAAAACCTTAAGAAACCGTTAATGCAAATCATAGATGATATAAAAAATGGAAGGGACGTAAATAAAACAGGTATTACTGAATTGGATACCGTAGGTTCTGGTATTAATAATGCGATCAATAGGCTTAATAAGCAGACAAGCCAGTATCAGGCATTGCACAGTCTTGCGATATCAATTTACGAATATAATGTTGAAGAAGAAATTCTGCAGAACATCATTGACAAGGCAGGCCAGATAATCGGGGCTGAACATTCTGCAATCGGAACTTATGACAGCAGTGGAAAGCTCAAGAAGCTTGTAATTAAGGGAACTTTCATTAAAACAAGGGAGATGCTGCCTGAAGGCAAGGGGCTGTTCAGGTTTCTCATGTTTGCACTCGGTCCCGTGCGTATTGATAATGTAGTTGAGCATCCTGAGTTTAGCGGGGCATTTCCTGAAGGACATCCCATTGTTAAGAACTTGCTTGCGTATCCTATATATTCTTCTGAGGGAAGGCCTCTTGGAATGTTGTATTTTGGAAATAAGCCAACTGGTTTTACTGATGAAGATGAAATAATACTGAAGGCAATAGCTACTGACGCTGCAATTGCGATCAGCAAGACCGAAGATATTGCACAACTCAGAAGGTTCAAGCAAGTCATAAATTCTGCCTTTGATGTAATTGTCATTACCGATTATGAGGGCAATATCATCAACGTTAATCCGGCATTTGAGCAGGTTACTGGCTATACAAAAGACGAAGTAATTGGTAAAAAGACAAACATTCTCAAAAGCGATTTTCATGACGAAAGTTTTTACAAAGAGCTGTGGGACACAATAAAAAAGGGAAAGGCGTGGAAAGGCGAGTTCATTAACAGGAGAAAAGACGGCCAGACATACCATGTTTCGTCTGTCATATTCCCGGTTTATGCGGATGGAGAGATTAATTATGCCTCAATCCAGCGCGACATTACACATGAAAAAAAGCTTTATGAGCAGTTAGTAAGGGCTCAAAAAATGGAGGCAATAGGAACGCTTGCCGGAGGCATAGCCCATGATTTCAATAATATACTGACCGCAATTATGGGATATTCTGATATTTTACTAACTATGTCAAAAGAAGGGGACCCTTTATATAAACCCGCGCATATTATAAACAATGCGGCACAAAAGGGCGCTGAACTCGCCAAAAAGATACTCTTGGTAACCCGCAAAGAGAAGATGGAGATGAGGCCAGTTAATATTAATGAGATAATCAAAAATTCAATAGAGCTTCTGTCAAGGAGCATCCCCAAGAATATCGAAATAGTCGCTAATCTTAAAGACGCTATTCCGTTTATAAATGCGGATCCATCCCAGATTCAGCAGGTTATAATGAATTTATCAGTTAATGCCCGTGACGCGATGCCGAACGGAGGCAGGTTGCTCATAGAGACGAGCGCTGTAAAATCAGAAAAGGGCGCTGCTACCGGCAGTATTACTGAAAATAATGAGGGATTTATAAAATTATCTGTTTCAGATACAGGTTCTGGCATGGATAAAGAGACCCAAAGAAAGATATTCGATCCTTTTTTTACTACCAAGGATTCAGGCAAGGGAACAGGTCTCGGTCTTTATATAGTTCATTCTGTTATAAGCAATCATGGCGGGTATGTCAATCTTTACAGCGAACCGTCTAAAGGCACTTTGTTTAATATATACCTTCCATGCACAAAAGATGCGGGAATAAAGGAATCCGAAGAAATTCAGGATATGAGAGGAGCTGGTACGATCCTGATTATAGATGATGAGGAGGATATAAGGGATTTGAGCGTTGATATGCTTGAACCTCTTGGCTACAAGGTATTGCTTGCTGAAAATGGCAGCAAGGGCATAAATATGTTAAGAGAGCATAAAGAGGATGTTTCACTTGTTATTCTTGATATGATTATGCCTAAGATGAGCGGTAATGAGGTTTTTCAGGCATTAAGAACGATAAAGCCGGATGTGAAGGTGCTGCTATGCTCGGGATACAGTCACGAAGGCTTTGCCGGCATTGACAAACTGCTCGAAAACGGCGCTGCGGGATTTGTCCAAAAGCCTTTTACCCTGAAAGTTATAACCGAGTCCATAAAAAAGATATTAGATAAGGAGGAGATTTGATAATGGCTGAGATAACATTAAATATTGAAGGCATGAGCTGCGGTCACTGCGTTATGAGGGTAAAGAAGGCGCTGGATGCTCTCAACGGTGTTATAACTGCTAACGTAGAACAGGGAAGGGCAACTATCCAGTTTGATGAGTTGAAGGTAAAGAATGAGGAGATTGCAGCGGCAGTCGAGAAAGCCGGATATAAAGTGCTTAGATAGCCAATATGCCGAAAAAGAAGCTATTGACGCAGTACACCGTTTGTTTTGGCAAGCATATATTCTACAAGAGAGTTATGCACCTCGTCGATCTCTTCATCTTTTAGTGTCCTGTCCATTGCCCGGTATCTGACATTAAAAGCCACGCTTTTTTTGCCTTCAGGCATATTCGGGCCATAATACACATCGAAAATATTGCTTTCTTCTATCAAATCTGAGGGATAAGATTTAAGACATGTTATTATCGAAGACGCATCCAGAGAAATGTCAACCATAACCGCCGTATCTCTTTCAATATAAGGATATTTGGGTAAGGGCATGTATTTAACACACCTTTCAGTAAATGGGATTATTTTTTCAATGTCCAGTTCCATCACTAAAACAGATGGTTTATGAGCCTTGATATTAAGGGCTTCAATAATTAAAGGCGAAAGCGCGCCTATATAGCCGATCTTTAATTCATTTTGACCATTGATAAATATATCAGCAGATTGTCCGGGATGTAAAAAAGACTCTGATGATCTCATAAATGAGTATTCATATATCTTGAAATCCCTGAAAATCGCCTCAATCACGCCCTTCATTACGTAAAAATCAGCAGCATCCTCCTTGTAAAGGGATTTTGCTTTTTCTTTGTAATAAATCGCCGCGAGATGCTCTTTTTCGATCGGCAATAAATCTGATGATGAGGCTGTTTTTAATTTATAAGCAAGGCTTGTTTTAGCCGTAAACACCTTTGATATTTCGAATAGTCTGAACTCCCTGTTGCCGTGAGATATATTATGCTGAAGATTTTTAATCAAGGAAGGGATGATGCTTGTTCTCATATAAGAATCTTCAATCCTCAGAGGATTTTTAATCTTCAGGGCATTTCTTCTTTTATCATCCCTTTGAATGCCGAGCAGGTCTATATCTTCCATTCCCATAAAACTGTAGTTAATGACTTCTGAAAAACCCGACTTTAAAAGTGAACCTTTAAGCTTGTTCTTGATATTTATGACAGGATGCTGAACCCTGTCTTCACGGAGGCTGATGCCTATAGTTGCCTTTGGCAATTCCGCCGGTATTTTGTCATAACCATAATGACGAGCGACTTCCTCTATAATATCAGACTCCCGCTGCAAGTCGCGCCTGTTTGTCGAAGGTCTTATTTTAAGTCCGTCATTCAGTTTGTCTATTTCGCACCCAAGACCTTTCAGACAATCGAATATTTCCTCTCCTGTTAATTCAATGCCGAGCACTCTGTTAATATTCGCAAATTTCGCTTCTATTTCCAACTGCGTTAATCTTTTGGGATAAATATCAATCTTTCCATATATAGCGCCTCCGGCGATTCCTTTCATCAATAAGGCCGCCCTGTCGAGGGCCTTTTTAAGCGCCTTTATATCAGCGCCTCTTTCAAATCTGTAGGAAGACTCTGTTTTAAGTCCGAGTGATTTGGACGAGCGCCGCACTGAAACAGGATCAAAATAAGCGCTTTCAATAAATACATCGACGGTCTGATCGTTGACCTCGGTGTTGAGCCCGCCCATTATTCCGGCAATAGCTATTGGTTTTTCAGCATCCCATATCAACAGGCAGGTATCAGGCACTTCACGTTCAACAGAATCTATAGTTTTTATCCTGATATCATGAACAGCGAGGTCTTCAGGCGTACCAACCCTTATGATGTGTCCTTTGATTGATGAAATATCAAAGGCATGAAGAGGGTGACCAAACTCCAGAAGTACGTAGTTTGTAATGTCAACAACGTTGTTGATGGATCTTATGCCGCATTTTTCGAGTCTTTCTCTGAGCCAGTCCGGTGATGCACCTATCTTTAGATTTCTAACAACCCTTCCGGCATATCTATGACACAGGTCTGTATCAAGGATATCGACATTAAAGTCGAGTTCTCCTGATTCAGCGAGTATGTCGTGCTCAGGGTAATGAAGCGGTATCCTGTATGCAGCGGAAAGCTCTCTGGCTATACCGATAAGACTCAGGCAATCAGCCCTGTTGGGCGTAACGTTCACATCAAATACGACATCATTATCCACAATCTCTGCTGCCTCGACTTCAAAGCCGAGCATTGTGAGCTTATGAGCCGCTTCTTTAGCTGTTACATCGAGATTTATAAATTCTTTAAGCCATTCAAACGGAATACGCATAATACCCCATTGCTATAATATTTTAAATGGTTATATTAACCAATAGCGCCAATAAAGCTGATAAGACAAATAAAAATACTCAAAATTGCTTTAAAAACCTTATATCATTTTCGAAAAATAATCTTATATCATTGATGGAGTACTTGAGCATCGCGATTCGTTCTATTCCCATGCCAAAGGCGAACCCTGAGTACTCCTCTGTGTTGTACCCGACATTTTCGAACACCCTTGGATTTACCATGCCTGCCCCGAGTATCTCGAGCCAGCCGGAGCCTTTGCAGACCCTGCACCCTGCGCTGCTGCACAATATGCAACCGATGTCTACTTCAGCAGACGGTTCTGTGAAAGGGAAAAAACTCGGTCTGAAGCGGACAGGGGTTTTTGCTCCAAACATTCTATGAAGAAACGCCTCAAGAACACCTTTGAGATGGCTGAATGATATGTCTTTATCAACCATAAGTCCTTCTATCTGATGAAACATTGGCGTATGCGTTATGTCAGCGTCACACCTGTATACCTTTCCCGGGGCTATGAATCTGAAGGGAGGCCTTATTTTTTCCATTACCCTCACCTGCACAGGAGAGGTATGTGTTCTTAGCAGGACTTCTTCACTTATGTAAAATGTGTCCTGCATATCTCTTGCCGGATGGTCTTTGGGTATATTCAGCGCCTCAAAATTGTAATAATCGAGTTCAACTTCAGGCCCTTCCTCGATAGTAAAACCCATTTTAGTAAAAATATGTTCTATCTCGGCAAGCGTCTGATTGATAGGGTGCTGGCTTCCAAAAGGTATGAATTTGCCTCTTAATGTCACATCGAGGGATTCGGCCTTTAACTGTTCATTAAGCTCTTCCTTTTTTAGGCTGTTTTCCTTTATTTCAATATCTTGCTCGATGAACTGTTTTATTTCATTTATAATCTTGCCGAACGATGGCCTTTCGCTTGCGGGAAGCCGGGAAAGGGATTTTAGCTCGGTTGCTATAATCCCTTTTCTTCCGAGGTATTTGATTTTTAGATTTGTTAATTCTTCACGAGACTCAACTTCTTTCAACTCGCTGAGAAATGTCTGTCTCAGATTTTCAGTCATGACTGGTATCTAAGGATTTTTTTAAAATCGATAATCCTGAATCCTGCATTCCTTATCTTTTAACTTGCTCTACAAGCTCGCCGAAAGCCTTTGGGTCGCTAAACGCGAGATCCGCCAAAGTCTTTCTGTTTAAATCAATGTTAGACTTTTTCAACCCGTCTATGAATTGACTGTATGAAAGCCCCAATGATCTGACAGAGGCGTTAATCCTCGCAATCCACAATGCCCTGAATTCACGCTTTTTAAGCTTTCTGTCCTTATATGCTGCAAGAAGCGCTTTATCAATAACCTGAGCAGCGACCTTGTAAACACGGCTTCTTCCGCCGTATTGACCTTTTGTCCTGTCAAGGACTTTTTTGTGATATCTTCTTGTTTTAAAACCACCTTTTGCTCTTGGCATTTTTCCTCCATCTTAGCGATTGTCCAATCGCTAAAAAGCTATAATCAAAATAAGTAAATATTCTAATAAAATAGAGGCAAAGTCGTCAACTACGCGTTAAGATCGCAATTATTAGTGACTGATAGTGACAGCCTTTATTATTTATTAAAACATGTAAGGTAATAATTTTTTGATATTTTCATGCTGAACTTCAGGCACAAGTTCGCTATTTCTCAAGTTCCGCATTCTCTTGGAAGATTTCCCTGTCAGCAGATGACTTGTGTAAGCCCTGTGCCTTTTTATTTTCCCGCTGCCTGTAACCTTAAACCTCTTGGCAGCTCCTCTGTGAGTCTTAATTTTCGGCATCTTTTATTCTCCTCTCTTATCAGTGATTAGTGACAGTGGTTAGTGACGCGCAACGTTTATTTTGTTGCTGAAACTAATACTGAACCATTTATTTGCTGCTCGGCGCTATAACCATAGTTATCTGATTGCCCTGAAGCTTGGCCTGCTGTTCAATGCTGTATTTGCCTGTAAGCAATTCTAAAATACGTTCAAACGCTTTCATTCCAATCTCAGGCCTAACAATCTGCCGTCCTCTGAAAAACATTGTTATTTTCGCTTTGTCGCCTTCATCAAGAAATCTGCGAATGCTTTTAATCTTAAGCTGAAGGTCATGGTCTGTAATTTGAGGCCTGAGCTTTATCTCCTTTACATCAACAGTTTTGCTTGCCGTATGCTTTTTGCTCATTTGGTATTTATATTTACCGAAATCCATTACCCTGCAAACAGGAGGGGTGGAGTTGGGAGCCACTTCGACAAGGTCATAGCCTCTTTCCCTTGCTATCTGCAAGGCATCTCTGACAGGCAGCACGCCAAGCTGTTTGCCTTCGTCATCAATCAGTCTCACTTCCTTTGCCCTGATACCCTCATTAACTCTGATGTCTTTGCTTATAATGCACCTCCGCTTTATTCAATATATTTAGTAATAAAAGCTATCCCATTAGCTCTGATTTCATTTAGGCATTGAATTTTACGCATACAAAACTTACTGTTTAGTCTCTATTTCTTTTTTAATCATATCTATAAAATCATCTAAGGTAAACATGCCCATATTTTCACCGCTTCGCTTTCTGACTGTTATCATGCCTTCTTCAATTTCCTTATCTCCTATTATAATCAAATTAGGTATTTTTTTGACGGTTGCTTCTCTTATTTTATATCCGATCTTTTCATTTTCGATATTTAGATCAGCCCTTATATCGGACGCGGTCAATTTTTTATATATTTCCGCTGCGTAATCAGAATGTCTTTCGGCTATTGTTAAAATCGCTGCCTGAACCGGAGAAAGCCACAACGGGAAAATACCCGCATGGTGTTCTATAAGTATGCCGAAAAACCGCTCCAGAGACCCCATGAGTGCCCTGTGAATCATTATTGGCCTGTGTTCCTTGCCATCCTTTGCCCTGTATGTCACATCGAATCTCTCCGGATTATTGAAATCAACCTGTATGGTGCTGCACTGCCATGACCTGTTAAGACAATCCTTTATTTTAATGTCTATCTTAGGACCGTAGAAAACACCTTCTCCCTGGTCTATCTCATATGATAACCCCTTTTTTTCGAGAGCGTTTTTAAGGGCATTGGTCGCCCTTTCCCAATTATCGAGTGTTCCCACATGTTTTTCGGGCATTGTTGAAAGATATATGTCATAAGCGTCAAAGCCGAATGTCTGGAGAATGAAAAGTGTAAAATCAAGGATGTTTAATATTTCATCCTCTATTTGATCCTCCCTGCAAAATATATGGGCATCATCCTGTGTAAACCCTCTGACCCTTAAAAGTCCATGAAGCACGCCGGAACGCTCATATCTGTAAACTGTACCGAGTTCGGCATAACGTATAGGCAATTGCCTGTAACTCTTTAGATCATTTTTGTAAATGCTGACGTGAAACGGACAATTCATAGGTTTCAGTTCATAGGCAATATCCTCTATTTCCATGGGTGAGTACATGTTTTCCCTGTAAAAATCCCAGTGACCGCTTCTTTGCCACATATTCAGCTTTGCGATATGAGGTGTATAAAGAATTTTATAATCCGCCTTTACATGCTCATTTCTCCAGAAGTCTTCTATTATTTTTCTTATAATAGAGCCATTTGGATGCCAAAGAATCAGCCCCGGTCCAATGTCATCATTGATGCTGAAGAGGTCCAGTTCCCTTCCCAATTTCCGGTGATCCCTTTTTTTAACCTCTTCAAGGAAATTAAGGTAGGAAATGAGAGCTTCCTTATTCTCAAAGGCAGTGCCATAGATTCTCTGCAGCATCTTGTTATTCTCATCGCCCCGCCAGTAGGCGCCTGCTATGCTCAAAAGCTTGAATGCCTTAATTAAACCGGTTTTAGGCACATGCGGGCCTCTGCAGAGGTCGATGAAACCGTCTTCTTCATAGACTGATACTGACTCATCCGGGATTTCCTCGAGAAGTTCTATTTTATATCTTTCTCCCAATTTCTTAAAAAAATCTATGGCCTCTTGCCTTGGCAAAGTTTGGCGGATAAATCTGGAGTTCTTTTTTACGAGTTCCTTCATTTTCTTCTCTATTTTTTCGAGATCGTCAGAAGTAAATGGCAATTCCCTGTCAACGTCATAATAGAAACCTTCCTCAGTAGCCGGACCAATCGCCAGCATTGCATCAGGGTAAAGCTCTTTTATCGCATGAGCCATAATATGCGAAGCGCTATGCCTGTAAATCTCTCTTCCTTCCTTGCTGCTGTAAGTGATAAGTTCGACATGCGTTTCAGAGTGAACCGGTTGAGAAAAGATATCGACAAGTGAAATATCATGCAACTCTTCGTTTACCTTTAGTGCAATGGCATTTGAAGACTCAGATTCCTTTTTTAAATCAGACGGCTCTATTATTTTTTGAGAGCCATCCGGCAATATTAGTTTGATGACAAACCTCCAACGAAATTTTTGTCAAATATCTTAACCGATTTAAAGCCATATATTCAATCAAGAATTAATTAACGCTGCGATATTAAATGATGAACGGCTGATATTCCATGTTCAAAATTGATGTGCAAATAGATATGTGATAGACTAATATTGATTAAAATTTATTTTTCCAAGTCAGGGGAAGCTGACTTTAAAAAGGAGGGGGTATGTTTAGAACGATGGTTGTCGTCGTAATGCTTGTTTTGGCGCTGGTTCCTGTTTCTTACAGCGAGGAGAGAATTGATTTAAACAATGCCACAGACAAAGAACTCAAAAGGCTTCCGGGTGTAGGTAATGAAATAGCAAGGAGAATAATCGAATACAGGGAATTAAAAGGCGGATTTAAGAGTGTTGAGGAATTGAAAAACATTAAAGGCATTGGCGAAAAAAGGTTTAATTCGATAAAAGACTTAGTCGCGATCAAGGCTGAACCTGATGAAATGAATATTCAAAAATCGACTGGGTCAAAAAAATGAATCTGGATTTTCCACATAACAGAATTTTTTGTTCAAACTGATATGGATATAAAAACATATATTGCAGAGAGATTAAAAAGCCTGCCAATGAAAATCATATCTGCGGCTATTTATGGTTCATGGGCAAAAGGGACGCATACAGTCGATTCAGACATCGATCTGCTTATTATTTCTAACGAGGTCAATCCTAAAAAACATAAGAGAGGGAAGGATATTGTTTTACTTAAGGAATGTATAACAAAAGGGTTCCCGCTTGATATTTTGCTTTTGACAAAAGATGAATGCATCTCAAACTTCAGAAATCATAACCCCTTATTTTTGGATATTGCATATGATGGGATAATTCTTTTTGATGAAGATAATTTCTTGAACGACTTAATTGCAGAAACAAGGGCATATATATTTCACAGAAAGCTCGAAAAACTTGAGGACGGCTGGCGGTTCCCTGTTTTATACAGGGAAGCCACCTATCTTTCAAATATAAGCAACAGAGATTTTGCTATGGCAATGCTTACCGACGGAGAAAGGGATTTTTATATAGCGCAGGGCATTATGAAAGAGGGGTATAATGACAAGGCAGTATATCATTTTCAACAGGCAGCCGAAAAAGCTATAAAGGCTGTTTTGATATCATTCGGTGAATTTAAAAAGTCGCATTTTGTTGGAGCAATTTTGCTTGAAAAACTGAAGGAAATGGAGATTGAGAATGAATGGAGAGAAAAACTATCCCGCATAGCAAAAATAAGCGAAGAGATCGAACCAGAGGTGACATGGAGCCGCTATCCAGGAATAGACAAAGGGGCGCTCTGGCTGCCTTATGAAGAATACTCTAATGAGGATGCCCTTGAGGTAATGCAAAAAAGCAAAGAGGTCTTTGATACAGCAAAGTATTTTGTTCAATGGTGGTTTAGGGAAAGAATGGGGTCAGGCTTGCGGATATGCATTTAAGGATGTTATTATATTTTC
>JBBILM010000048.1:0-15145 GCA_037444915.1 Nitrospirota bacterium
TTAAAATTCTTAAGTGTTTTCAATATAAGATCCTTCTCCATCTCTTTTAATCCACCCTGAACCGCAACAGCTTCAGCGGGTCTTTCATCGAGCATAAAATCAGTAATATCTATAAACTCATCCTTACATATCAGCACTGCCCTTTGAATTGTGTTTTCGAGTTCCCTTATATTTCCACGCCAATGTCTGTTCTTAAGAAACTCCTCTGCTCCCTCTGTGAATCCGTTTATGACCTTTCCGGGAATGGAATATTTTTTCAAAAAATATTCCGCCAGAAGCATCATATCTTCGGTTCTTTCCCTTAGAGGCGGGACATTAAGGGGAAACACGCTTAATCTGTAATAAAGGTCTTCCCTGAATCTTCCATCGAGGCTTTCTTTGTACAAATCCCTGTTTGTGGTCGCTATTACCCTTACGTCAACCGATACAGGATGCTTTCCCCCTATCCTGTCAACCTCTTTTTCCTGAAGGACCCTTAGAAGTTTGGCCTGCAGACCCAAGGGCATTTCCCCGATTTCATCAAGAAGGATTGTTCCGCCGTCAGCAATCTCAAACTTGCCTGCCTTTTTTTCAGTCGCGCCTGTAAACGCCCCTTTTTCGAAACCAAAGAGCTCGGATTCCATCAGATTATCAGGTATTGCCGCGCAATTGACAGCAACAAACGGTTTGTCTCTTCTGTGACTCATCCGGTTTATGTATCTCGCAATTAATTCCTTGCCAGTCCCGCTTTCTCCGCATATAAGAACTGTAGTATCGCCGGCTGCAACATTTCCTGCAAACTGCAGCAATCGCCTCATCTTCAAGCTCGATGTTATAATTTCACGCTCCGAAACCAGCCTTTCCATGATAGAGCCGATTTTCATGATCAGGGCATCAAAGGAAAACGGTTTCATAAGATATTCGGCAGCTCCTTCTTTCATTGCGTCAACCGCATTTTCAATCGTTCCATAGCCGGTTATAACAAGAACAGGGATGTTTCCGGCTTTTCGTCTGATTTCCTTTAATAAACTCAGCCCGTCCATTCGCGGCATCTTCATGTCGGTTATAACCATGGCAAACGGATTACTATTAAGTTTTGTCATAGCATCCTGCCCATTTTCAGCCAATACCGCCTCATACCCTGTCCTTTTTATGGCGTCATTCAATGCCATTCTCATTTGAGGGTCATCGTCCACAACAAGGATTGGTTTCATAATAACTCCTATAATTTAAATTTTTAAGGTATTACATTCTTCCATGGCAATATGAGATTTGTCTGAAATGCCGGTTCCTTCCAATGGCAGATACAAACAAAAGCAACTGCCCGCGCCTTTATTGCTTTTAACTCTGATTGAGCCGTTGTGCGCCTGCATAATCCTCGATGCTATAGTTAACCCAAGGCCGGTGCCTCTCTCTTTTGTCGTGAAAAAAGGGTCGAAAATCCTTTCCATATTTTCATAATCGACGCCTTCCCCTTGATCCCTTATCTCAACAACAACGCAGCCGTCCTCAGAATTAAGCGCGATATCTATTTTTTTTCCTTCCGGTGTAACCTGAATGGCATTTAACAAGACATTCAACAACACCTGCTTCAGGAGTTCCGAGTCACCCCTGATATGTGAATTGAATGGCATGTCAATATTTAAAGCCAATCCCCTCGACTCGATCATGGGATTAAGCATAAATACCGATTGTTCTATAATCTGTCCTATGTCAACCTGTTTAAAATGAGGTTTATGGGGTTTTGCAAAGAAAAGCATATTTGTCAGAATATTATTCAGGCTCTTTATTCCGGTTGATATTCCTTCTGCGAGTTTCACGTGCTCTGTGCCTGACAAGTCCTTGGCCAGCATGCCTGCGTATAATTCTATACTGCACAAAGGGCTTCTGATCTCATGCACAATCTTGACAGCCATCTCTCCCATGGCTATTAATCTGTGGTTCCGTTCATTTTGAGATTCAAGCTCCTTCAGTCTTGATATATCCTTGATAAGCATTACCTTGCCCCTCAGATTATCCGAAGAATCAAGCACATCAGATACAGAGAGGATAACGTTATATTTCTTGCCGTTAACATTAAGTATAGTTTCAGCTTCCTGATATTCGATGGAAATATCAAGAATATCATAAACTCTGCCAATAACATCCTCGCTGTCCACGCCAAGCAGTTCTTCGGCAGCGATATTGAACATGGTTATTTTGGAATCAGTATCAAGGACTATAATCGCCTCTTCCATGCACTCCAGTATTTCTTTAAGGTAATCCTTCGTCTCCTCGGCATCTTTAAGCGCGTTGTTTAGCTGGCGGTTCTTTTCCTCAAGCTCCATTGTCAGATATTTCAGCCTCTCGTGCAGCTTTGCGTAATAAAGTTCGAGGCTCTTTGATGCGACTGTAAAGTGATTAAACGCATCCTTAAGGCTATTTATCTTTTCCATTAAAAAATCCCTCCCAGACTTTTTGATATTTCCTTCTCCCGCAATATAGCATCTGCTATGCCACTTATTGCTGAACCGCTCCTTTTAATGGTTTTTAACATTGATTCAGCCTCCTGAGTATCAGACTGGCTATCTAACAGTTTGCTCATTCTGTACAATGCCCATTCATTGCCGGGATCAATTTCGAGGGTTTTTTTATAATAATTAACCGCTTCTTTTTTATTTCCGGCATTATAATGAATATCAGCGATGTAAATATTCGCAGCCGCGTCCGGTTCAGTTGCATTAAGAACTGATTCATACCTCGCGACTGCCTTCTTAAAATCTTTTGCTGACATTAATGTGTCTTCTAAAATCTTAATATCGCCTGCCTGCAAATGCTTTATGGATAACATTTTCTCATACGCTAACGCTGGATTCTTTTCTGCATATGCGAGCATCGCTTCGATCCTTAAAACATCGTCTCCCGCACCCTTCATCGCCTTTATTCTTCCGAGGTATTCGTTTCCCTTAACAGTATCTCCAAGCTCTGCATAAAATGTTGCAAGCAAAATACAACTCTTCAGTTTGCCAGTTTCCGAGCCGTGCTTTGCGAGATACTGAAACACCTTAATAAATGAAGTAGCGCTATTCCTCAATTTATCGGCGCTCCCGAGCAGAAACCGCTCCCTTGAAGCGTCGACGAGCCATGATCCAACGGATTTCCATATATCTATAAACCGATCTGAGTCTGTACTGGCAAGAATCTTTTCGAACTGATCCGTAGCCTCCCGGTGAGGATAAAGCCTGAAGACAAGTTCCTTGAGAATAGAAACCGCTTTATTCAAATCTCCTTCTTTTTCATAAATCTTTGACAGCCTGATAATGGCATCGTCGTAATCGTTTCCATACGGATACTTATACCTTATTTCCTCAAGCGATGCTTTAGCTTCATTGAGCCTTTCCGCCTTTTCATCAATATCAGCCAAATTGAGCAATGCAAGGCGCTTGACAGACCTGTCAGTTGATATAAGAGCGGACTTAAATCTCTTTATTGCCTGGTCAGGTCTATCCTCTGCAATCGCTATCATTCCAAGTGATGCGTCAGCCTTATACTTGAATAACGGGTCTTTTATTGTGGATAAATATTTTTTTGCATCAGAAAATATCCCTAACTGCCTTAAATTCTCTCCAAAATAATAATTGGTTTCATCGGATTTCTTCATGTAAGAGCCGTCCTTTGAAACAGCGTCTGAATACATATCATGGGCTTCATTTATTCTTCCGAGCCTCTGAAGGGAATTGGCAATTCCAAATAATGCATCAGGGACTTCGCCGCTCTTTTTGTAGTATTCCAAAGATTCGCTTACAAGGCCGATTCCTGACAAACTCCTTGCAATTCCAAGATTAGCGTCCGCAACATGCTTAGAATCCGGATATTTATCTAAAAAAATCCGATACATAGCCTTTGCTTCATAAAAATAATTGATCTTAAAATATAAATTTGCCCTTTCTATCAGTATTTGCTCTTTTACATCGCTGACAGGCGCGTATAAATAAGCGAGCCTCATATGATCTATGGCTTCCATCGGATTATTAATCCCGTCGCTCGCGCTGGCGTAGACATAGTGGTACTGCCACAAAAAAGCAGGGTCATACTTATATGCTCCTTCAAGTTTTTTTAGCGCCTCAAGATGTCTTTTGGACTTCAAATATTCATATGCGGCTTTTAACGCTGGCGGCATTGACTGATCTTCCAAAGTTATGGCACGAACAGATGCCCTCTGGACAAAAAGAATCATCAATATTAATAGCATAGTGAACATTATTCTGCGCATTGCAAAAGATATAGCAATAAGAATGCCAAAACAATGCTTTGATTTTTAATGCTTTTTCAAGTGGTTATCATTTAATGCATGTCAAATATATGACAATCTAACGGAAGGGATTTTGCTTTTACCATAAGATTATAGTGGCATGGGCAGATAAATGGCTTTATCCCGCCACATTATTGAGGCTCGTAAATAAAGCATATCATTTAAAGATACTTGGCTGATTCATTGGATTGTTTCTATAAATTGCGAATTATAAAGGCTTTTATCTGTTCATGCCGATATATAACTGCATTTTTCGTGAAAAGCTAAAAACTTTAATGGATGCATGCTGTATTGCGCAGCGCCCGCTTTTTTCGCGTTAGCAACGTATCTCTGAAAGTATAATTCCTATGAATGAACTTCGATCCCTTTTTTCTTAAGTTTTTCGAGAAGTGTTGTCCTGTTAAGTCCGAGCATATCAGCAGCCTTTTTCTTTACACCGCCTGCCCTTTCCATTGCCTGAAGAATAAATGTCTTTTCAATTTCATTCAGCATGTCATTCAGATCAACGCCCTCAAAAGGCAAAACCATTCCTTGAAATCCCGCGTGTTCTGTCTTCTGCGCCACATCACGCACAACAGACACTTGAGATGGCTGAACATGATCGCATTTACTTGTATTAAACCGTTCTGGCAGGTCTTCTATAGTCACAACCCCTGAATCATTAAGAATGACAAGCCTTTCTACCAGATTTTCGAGTTCCCGCACATTTCCGGGCCAACGATACCCAATGATGCACTCCATCGCGTCATGCTGTATCCTGAGCAATTCCTTCTTCTTTTTCTTGCAGAAGATATGCATAAAATGCTCTATGAGCAGGGGGATATCTTCCCTTCTCTTTCTGAGCGGCGGAATATGCAAGGGTATAACATTAAGACGATAATAAAGGTCATCCCTGAAATTGCCTTCTTTTGTCGCGGTTTCAAGGTCTTTATTCGTTGCCGCAATAACCCTTACATCAATCTTTAATGTTTTCGTGCTCCCAACCCTTTCAAATTCCCTTTCCTGCAAAACCCTCAGAAGTTTGACCTGCAGCGAAGGGTGAAGCTCACCTATCTCGTCCAAAAAAATTGTTCCGCCATTAGCAAGTTCGAAACGGCCGATCCTCGTATTGATAGCGCCGGTGAAAGCTCCTTTTTCATGACCGAAAAGCTCTGATTCGAGCAGATCCTTAGGTATCGCAGCACAGTTAATAGGCACAAAGGCGTTTTGCACCCTCGAACTATTATAATGAATAGTCTTTGCCACAACCTCTTTTCCGGTACCGCTCTCTCCTGTGATTAGTATAGTGCTTTCTGTATCAGCTATTTTTTCGATTAATTCATATATTTTTCTCATCTGAGGAGATGATCCAATAAGCCCGGGGAATTTATACTTCTGCTTTAACTGCTTCTTTAACATCAGGTTTTCCTTTTGTATCTTGGATACATCTATAGCTCTTTTTGCAGAAATTAAAAGCTCCTCAAGTATGAAGGGTTTGGTAGTGTAGTCAAATGCCCCTAATTTCATTGCATCAACTGCAGTCTGGATGGTTGCGAAAGCGGTTATGACAATAGATGGCGTTTTGATATTCAGCGCTGCACACTCCCTGAGCACATCAATGCCGCCCATTTCAGGCATAATCAGGTCAACAAAGAAAAGATCGAATTTTTCCTGTTTTAACAGCTCCAATCCGGCAACGCCGTTAGTTGCGGTTTTAACAGAATAACCTTTTTCCGTAAAAAAAGCCTCTAAAAGCTCCCTTACCGTTTCTTCATCGTCGATAACGAGAATTCGATGCATAAGACACTATAAACAAAACATTTCGGCTGTGTCAATACTTTGACTCATATTTAAACCATAATACTCAGATTGCCTATGCTACTGTGATTATGATTAGCCGGTATTTTTTGCACTACCTATTCTTGCATTTGACTCTATTATTCACAATCTTTTAAAATGAAACACATTCAATGCGAAGCATGCATCCCCTTAGTAGCCGGCGTGATTACTTTGCAAAATCAAATAATAAATAGAGAGGTTTAGAATTATGTCATTTAACAACTTGGAAAATGAATCAATCTACTCAGCAGACAGGGAAGATTTCGCGTCACTGCTTGAAAAAAGCGATGACCTTAATCATCAGCTTGAGCCTGGACAGAAGGTGACAGCCAAAATAATAGCGATTTCTGAAGATACCGTATATATCGGACTCGGCGGAAAAAACGACGGAGCAATAGACATAAGTGAATTTCAGGATGAAAACGGCGCCATTCATGTTAATACAGGAGATGACATCGATGCTTTTTTCATGTTTGTGAAAGACGGCATAAAAAAACTTACGACCCTCGTTAATGGATATCCCGCGCTTAAATTAAACACGCTCCGGAACGCCTTTGATAACAGCTTAACAGTTAACGGCGAGGTAAAGACTGAAGTGAGAGGCGGTTTTGAAATATCAGTTGACGGAGTGAGGTGTTTTTGTCCTGTATCCCACATAGATATAAGAGGAAGCCGTGAAGTCGGTTCATACATCGGAAAGACATTTCCTTTCAGGATTTTGGAATACAAGAACGCTGAAAGAGGAGTTAACATCATCGTTTCTCGGAGGGTCTTGCTCGAACAGGAAAAAGAGGATAAGATAAACAGGCTAAAACAGAACCTGTCAGTTGGAATGGATACAACAGCGGTCGTCCGCTCTATTCAGAAATTCGGTGTCTTTGTCGACCTCGGAGGAATAGACGGCATGGTGCCTGCCAGTGAAATATCATGGGGACGCGTAGAAAATATAGCTGATATTTTATCGATCGGACAGAAAATAGACGCGAAAATTATCTCGATAGACTGGGAGAATAACAAAATAACCTTAAGCATGAAGGCGCTTCAGCCTGATCCATGGCGTTCCGTACACGAAAAATACTTGGTCGGAAGCCGTATATCAGGCGCGGTTGTAAGGCTCGCGCCTTACGGAGCATTCATAAACATTGAACCCGGAATCGACGGATTAATCCATATATCAAACCTCGGCGCAGGCAGACGTATAAATCATCCCAAGGAAGTGGTACAGGTCGGTCAGTGGGTTGAGGCATATGTCATTGCAAGCGACCCGCAGCTCAGGAAGATTTCACTTTCCATGCAGCCCAAATTGGAACCAAAGGCTGTTAACTTTCCAGCCGTGGGAGAAATTATTGATGGCAACGTAGAAAGAGTTATGCCTTTCGGAATATTCGTTAAGATAAATGACGGTTTAACCGGTCTTGTGCCTAATTCCGAGGCAGCGACGAGCAGAGGAACTGACCACGGCAAAACATTTCCTCCAGGCAGTACAATGAAGGCGCTTGTCCTTGAAGTTGATGCTGACAAGAAAAAAGTACTGTTAAGCCGTAAAGGCTTCCTTGAAAGGGCAGAGCAGGAAGAATACGAACAGTACAGGGATTCCGTAAAGAACGAGCAAAAATCCAAATCCGGACTTGGAACACTCGGCGAACTGATCAAGGCAAAAATGGAAGAAAAGAAACTTGTTATCTAAAAAAATACGCGGGCAGTAAGGGCTTATTTATTTGATCTTCCCGAGCATCCTGATGAATATCTTTAAAAGGTCAGGATCATAATCACCGGTCTCTTTAGCGATAACAGACAATGCGTAAAAAGGCGTGAACGCCTGTTTATAAGGCCTGTGTGTTGTCATGGCATCATAGCAGTCAGAGATCGCGGCTATCCTGCCAAACATTTTAATAGCATTGCCGGACAATTTAAAAGGATACCCCCTGCCGGATAGTTTTTCGTGATGCTGCAAAAGCAGGATACGCGATTCCACTGCAACATCTTTATGGCTGCGTAAAATTTTTTCGCCCTCTATAACATGCTGCTTTATCGCATAATACTCTGCCTCATCGAGTTTTCCCTGCTTGTTCAGAATTTCATGGGGTATCAGGCTTTTGCCTATATCGTGCAGAATCGAACCAATGCCCAATTTCTCTAACTCATCCCTCTTTAAATCAATGGCTATGCCCAATCCAATTGACAATACCGCCGTATTTATAGAATGAGTATATGTGTAATAATCGTAGCCTTTAAGCGACAGCAGGCTGTAAATAGCATCCCTGTTTTCCAATATGCAGTCTATCAGATTATTGGCTGCCATTCCCACGGCTTTAATCTTTTCACCGCTTCTCGGATCTTCGAGCAGACTTTTAACAAGTACCTTTGAGGTCTCCCTAATAGCGGCTACCTTAATTATATTTTTGTCTTCATCGGAAGCATAATTTCTGCCAGATAAAGAATTAAGATAGGATTCGTACTTATGAACATCGGTTTTTTTTATTACCAAATCGCCTTCGATACCGGTTATCTCCGCGTTAATTTTTGCGGGCGATTCATCAGATGCCTCTACAACAGGTTTTAAACTGAATTTGTTCAGGACAAAGAGGCTGAAGTTTACCTGTGTATCAGTCATGAAGATAGTTTTGTCAACCTGATAATGCTCTTCCTTGTAAAAGGAGTACTGTTTAAATCCTGGCGCGCTTTCAACAACATCTTTCTTAAACTTTATTTTTGAGAGATAGTATTCAAGATTATGCGCGTCAGTATTTTTAATGAAGACCTCTGTAATGCCTTTCTCTTTTAACAGATTTCTCGTTATCTTGGTAAAAGCCATTCCGGCATTAAATAGAGGGATAATTACGGTCTTGTCCTTCAGAAATACATCAAAGGGGATAACTGTTCCCTCGATAAGCTGTTCAACAGGAAGCGCGGTGCCGACCGACTCAATTTCTTTGTACCTTATACTCATATAAACTATATTAATTAGAATTCATGCATTTTTTCAAGGCATCGATACTGCAAAAGCCTGAAAATCCTCCTGAAAAGTTGATTGAATTTGCACATATGCTTATTATATTAGAAAACTCTGTGCCAGATCTTCTTAATCATGATATACATATTAATTTCCATAATTCTCTGGAGTTCTCTCGGCATTGTCATCAGATTGGCGGAAATGCCGGTTCACCTCTTAATATTTTTCTCCTGCATAATATCCGCGACATTATTATCTGTTTCCCTTTTCAAAAATGAGCTGAGAAAAAAAATTCCGGGGCGTAAATCCTCATTATACCTGCTAATACTCGGCCCTCTAAGCCTCGCAAACACTTTCTCGTTCTACTATGCGTATAAGCACACAACCATTGCCAACGCTGTGCTGACTCATTATACCGCTCCTGTTATTGTCGCCTTTCTTGCACCGATATTTTTAAAAGAAAAATTAACGCCGAAAATCTTAACAGCCGTAATTATAGCAAGCGCCGGCCTATGGATTATGCTCGATTTTTCACTGTCCCAGTTCATTGAATTGATTGCAGCAGGCGACCAGAATACCAAAGGCATTCTTGCCGGGCTTTTTTCAGGATTTGCCTACGCAGTCCTGATAATTGTTCTCAGGGTATTTGCGCAAAGCTTTAATCCAATCCTGCTGACACTGTCGCAAAATCTTGTCATAGCGCTTATATTAATGCCTTTTGCCGCTATTCCGGTGAATTTCACATCGGCTTTGTGGGCGCTTGGCATAATGGGAATTGTTCATTCAACAATAGCTCCTGTTCTTTATTTCAGGGGTCTAAGGGAAGTGACTGCCAACACCGCGGCCATACTCGGCTATATCGAGCCTGTTTGCGCCATTCTCCTCGGTTTTGTTTTTTTTGGCGAGTCAGTCAGCTATCAAACATTAATCGGCGGCGGAATGATACTCGTGTCAGGATATATAACAATTAAATAGCGCCATTGTTGGTTATTGCTAATCCCTTCTGCTAATATATCTTATATGGGAATCGCTGAAAGAGTCTTAACAACTATTCATAAATACTCCATGCTCTCGCAGGGAGACCGCGTGCTCATAAGCCTGTCAGGCGGGCCGGATTCCGTGTGCTTATTGTCAATCCTTCACTCTCTCAAAACAGCATTCGGCGTTCATCTCTTTGCAGCATACATAGACCACGGCCTCAGACCTGATGAGACTCCTGATGAAATAGAATTCTGCAGTAATATCTGCAAATCCAAAAACATCCCGTTTCTATCCAAATCCATTGACGTTGCCACATATTCAAAACAAATGGGAATCAACAAACAGGAAGCTGCGAGGGAGCTGAGGTATCAGGCATTGGATGGCATCGCGCTTGAACTTGGGACGAACAAAATAGCGGTTGCTCATAATGCCAACGATCAGGTTGAAACAGTCCTGATGAGGCTTTTCAGAGGCGCAGGACCGTCCGGACTTTCCGGTATTACACCAGTGAGGGGGCACATAATAAGGCCGCTTATAGAGGTTGAAAGGGCCGAGATAGAGGAGTTCCTCGAAGCTGAAAAGACGGGTTTCGTGATTGACTCATCAAACCTCAAAGAAGAGTATCTCAGAAATAAGATTCGGAAATTAATGATGCCGGAAATAAAAAAAATAAACGCGGATTTTGTAAAAACCATCTCAAGGACAGCGGATATAATTAGAGACGAAGAAAGATACTTTGACCTGATTGTCACAAAAACACTCATGAAGCTGATTACCAGAAAGGGAGACAGCAGCATCGAGCTGTTTCTGGGACCGCTTGAAATAATGGATACAGTTATATTGCGCCGTGTCTTGAGACGCGCAATAAATGAGACAAAGGGTCTGCGTGGCATCAGTTTTATACACATTGACGATATTATAACTTTAATAAAGAACGGAAAATCCGGGGACAGGATTTATCTTCCCGATGACATAAGGGTAATAAAAAAATACTCAACTCTGATTATCACCTCTGAAAAGCCGGTCATGCTCGGAGTCTATTCAATAGACGGTCCAGGGGAAATTGCATTGCCGGAAATATCAATGATTATCCGTTTAAGGATAATCAACATCTCTGAAGTTGAAGAGGAGAAATGCGTCATCAAAAATATAGTGTATATTGACGCTGATAAAGCAGCCTTTCCTCTGACAATAAGAAGCAGAAAGGCCGGAGACTACTTTTATCCAATTGGCCTTGGCAATAAGAAAAAACTTCAGGACTACTTTGTTGACGAAAAAATTCCGAGGGATGAAAGGGATGCGGTGCCATTGATAACGAGTAATAACAACATAATCTGGGTCGTAGGACACAGGCTTGATGAACGATATAAGGTTGAAAAGGACACAAAAAGAATATTAAAATTTGAAATAAGACAGATGAAATAGTTTTATGGAGGTCATATGATAATCAACAATATCAAAACAGGTTTTCACAGCTTAAAACACCTGAAAATCACCATTCTGATGTCTATATGCTGCTTATTAATGTCATCGCCTTCAGCCATGGCAGACATAACAGAAAAGACTAATTCTGATGCCCTGACGAGATTTGGAGATGCCATGTCTATGGTTGTTCAAAAGGTGAAACCGGCTGTTGTCAACATTTCTACTTCAAAAACAGTCAAAAGCCAGCAGCTTCCTTTTTTTGACGATCCTTTTTTCAGGAGATTTTTTGGCGAAATGCCCTCAGCGCCTCAAAAAAGGAAAGTGACCAATCTCGGCTCAGGAGTTATCGCTACAGCGGACGGCTATATACTTACAAACAATCACGTAATAGACGGCGCTGACGATATTCTCGTGAAACTCGCGGACAACAGGGAATATAAGGGAAAGGTGGTTGGAAAGGATTCAAGAACCGATATAGCGGTAATTAAAATAAGCGAGCACAACCTGCCCACAATGACATGGGGCGACTCAGACAAACTGAAGGTTGGAGAAATAGTTCTGGCAATAGGCAATCCTTACGGACTTAATCAGACAATAACCATGGGCATTGTGAGCGCGCTCGGCAGGTCAGGCATAGGAATCACAGACTATGAAGATTTTATTCAGACAGATGCTGCGATAAATCCGGGCAACTCCGGAGGCGCTCTTGTAAATACCAAAGGTGAAATAATAGGCATAAATACAGCCATATTTTCCGTAAGCGGAGGTTATCAGGGCATCGGGTTTGCGATACCCGCTAATATGGCAAGGCACACTATGGAAAGCATCATAAATCAGGGCAGGGTTGTAAGGGGATACATGGGAGTTACTATTCAAGCATTAACCGCTGAGCTCTCGAAACAATTCAATTTAAAGGATGAAAAAGGCGCTCTTCTCGTGGACATTGTTGAAGACGGGCCTGCTGATAAAGGCGGATTGAAAAGAGGCGATGTCGTAACAGAATACGATGGAAAGAAAATCGACACCCCGCAGCAGTTCAGAAACATGGTCGCAACATCGAGGCCTGGCAAGACTGTTCAAATAAGCATTATAAGGGATGGAAAAGCACTCACAACAAGTGTAGTAATAGGAGAACTGCCTGCCGAGCAGCAGCCGATAACCGCCCTTATTGAGAATGTTTTAAAAGGCGTATCTGTTCAGGAACTGACTGATGAGCTCCTCAAGAAATTAGGCATTACAAAAAAGATAAAAGGCGTAGTCGTAAATAATATTGATGAAGATAGCCCTGCAGCAGGAATTCTTGCCACAGGGGATATTATAATGGAGATAGACCGAAAAGCGATATCGAATCTAAAGGAGTATAACGATATAGTTTCAAGGATCGAGAAAAATCAGGGCATTCTTCTGTTAATCATGAGGGGCGGTTCTGCTCGATACCTAACAATATCCTCACAATAACCTCGTTACTGAGGATAAGCCCCTTTCTGGAAAGCCTTAAATAATTCCCGATTAATTCTACGAGGCCGTCTGATGAGAGATCATCAACGGCCTTTTTTAATGCGTTTTTCTGCTTGCTGCCAGATAGTAATGTCAGTCTGCTTATGTCGAGCCCCTCTGTTTTTCTCAGTCCGAGAAAGATATATTCTCTTATCGCCTCAGCATGGCTGACTTCGCATTCCTCTTTGGATGGCAGCATACCGTCACTCATAAGGTCAATATATTTATGCGCGTCCGAAACATTGCTAATTCTCTTTCCGTTAAAAAACGAATGGGCTGATGTCCCGATTCCAAGATATTCCCCCCTGTTCCAGCAGTTAAGATTATGCCTGCATTCGAAACCCGGTCTTGCGAAATTGGATATCTCATAATGGATATATCCGTGCGTCTTCAATATATCTATAGCACTGTAATACATCTCTGAAATCAATTCCTCATCAGCCATCTTAACGCGTTGCTGCCTAATATCCACATACAATGGCGTATTCACTTCAGGAGTAAGTTCGTAAGTGGATATGTGTTCAGGGCTTAACTCAATCGCTTTTTGCAGCGAATATTGCCAGTTTTTAATCTGTAAATCCTTATTCCTGCCCCCTGACTCCTTGCCTCGTGAAAAAGGTATTCCATATATCAAATCAAGAGAAATATTCTTAAAACCCGCGCCTCTGGCGCTCCTGACAGCGTTAATCGCGTCATTCGCAGTATGCATTCTGCCTAACAAGGCAAGCTCCTCATCATAAAAAGACTGGGCGCCTATGCTTATTCTGTTTACACCTGCCTTTAGCAAAGATAACGCCTTTTTTTCGTCAATCACCCCAGGATTCGCCTCAATAGTAATCTCGGCATCATCGGAAATTATATAATTATTTCTGAGCGTATCGAATATGTCGGATATGTTAATGCCGGTGAGAACAGATGGTGTTCCGCCCCCAATGTATATGGTTTTAATATCGCCAGCATACTGCTTTTTTAAAATCAACTCTTTGCACAATGCGTTAACATACTTATCAGCTATCTCCAAATCATGAGGTATAGAATAAAAGTCACAATAAAAACATTTTTTAACGCAGAACGGTATGTGGATATAAAGATGGAATGCCTTCATAAAATCCTTCAGTTTAGGCGGCAAGATACTTAACAAGTCTCTCCAAGGATTTCATCTCCTCATAAATAACACTTATTATAAAAGGCCTGAGCTTTTGCATATCGCCTTTATTTGTTTTCTGTAACGCGTATATATACTCAGCCCGTCTTATCGGCGGGATAATTACAGGACAATAGCCATTTTTCATGCTAAGAATGCTCAGCAGAAGCCTCCCAATCCTGCCGTTGCCGTCCATAAATGGGTGAATCACCTCAAATTCAGCATGTAGATCACTTGCCCATTCAAGAATATGTTTATCCTTTGCATCACTGTTCAGGTTTTCAATATGTTGTCTCATCAACTCTGGAACTTTCTGGTAATCAGGGGGCAGGTAATCGGTTCCGGTTATAATAACATTCCTCTGTTTATATCTGCCTGCATTCTCAGAATCTATCTGCTGAAAAAAGAGTTTGTGCAAAAACAAGCCATCGTCCTCATATATAGGTCTATCCAGTAAGGAGTAAATATAGTCATAAGCCTTGGCATGTCCTATAGTCTCGTAATGTTCTCTCAATGATTTTCCGCCTATTGTTATGCCATCTTCAATAATAACCTTTGTCTCCGATTCTGTAAGAGTATTCCCTTCAATTGCATTGGATGTGTAGGTCAGTCCTATCCTGTAATAGTCTTTGAGTTGTTTGACAACATGGTCGGGAAAAGGACGATAGTTGTCGAGAGAAGATTTGATGGTGTCGATTTTCAGGAGGATATCTTTCAATTTGAACATATTTAATGGTCATCCGAGATTTTTTGCTCGATAAGATGAGATATTTTATCTTTTAATCCCGGCAATATATTTTTAGCAGTCTTCCAGACTGTCTCATAATTCACACCAAAATACTCATGAATTATCTTATCCTTCATTCCAGCCATTTTCTTCCACGGAATAGAAGTGTCCCTGTCTCGTATGGCTTCGGGAAGATTTTTCGTTGCTTCACCAATAACCTCAAGACTCCTGATAACCGCATTTGATGCCATTTTACTATTCAGGAAGTCCTCATATGTCTATAATCAGAATTATAGCAGAAAATAGGAAGAGACTAAGGAGCCTTCTTTG
>JBBILM010000049.1:0-15099 GCA_037444915.1 Nitrospirota bacterium
CCCTCTTTTTAGAGGGGAAGTTAAGACTACCCATTCAATATGAGAAAGAGCCAATGTTTCCTCTTTACTTGTTTTTTAGGAATACGGCCCTGTTTTTTTCCTAATATTTAAAACAGTCGCTGTCCCTATTTCAACACCATAGTAATAACTACCCAATCGCTATTCTCCATTCACGCAGCATATACCTCCTCACAAGCTAAACGCTTAGCCGCATAAAGAAGCGCTGCCTTTATATCGTCCTCTGTAATAAAAGGATAGTCTCTTTTCATATCTTCAATGGTTGCTCCATATGCAAGCTTCTCCATTATTATTTCTACTGTTAACCGTGTTCCTCTGATAACAGGTTTGCCAAGCATAATCTTTGGACTCATTGTTATCCTTCTCAATAAATTTTTTTCTGTCATTTTTTATTCTCCAATAGTACAAACCTCAATTTATTATCAGTTATTATGACAAAATGATTTAGTGTTTTATCACTGTAGTTTTGTAATAGTTTTTTTATCAGCTTCAATTTTATATTTACCTTTTGCCCTTTGACCCTTATGAGGATTATCCCTTCTGAAACCCTTTTTTGTAAAAAAACCAATTCTCCGAAATCCTTGTCATTAGTAATGACAATTCTTTTTTCATCATTTGCCATCTTAAGAAGATTCTCATCAAGAATTTCACAATCATAATCTGGTATCCATTTTACATCATATCCTTGTTTTGACAACCAATCTACTATTGGCTTTTCAACATTCACATCTGCCAAAAATTTAATATCATGCATGCCCTTTTATCTCTATCAGTTTCAACCTATCCCCATCATTTTTAGCTTGTCTCGATTTATTTCCTAAAAACAGTCGCTGTTCCTATTTTTCCTACTTAAGCTGCAACCGTATTTTGAATATGATCAATTTTCGCACTTTTTTCATATAAAAATTCAGGATCTATGTCTAAATGATTTGACCATTCTACTGTATCAAACTTAACCGTTACTGAATTAAATAAAGGCACATCTCTTAATTCCGAAAACTTGCCGATATCTAAATATGGTGAAACATCAAAAATCTTCTCCTCATCATTTTCAAATGTAATCTGCAGTCTATATCCGTCTAATGGTCTTACTTTTTTTACCCCCAAATACATGATCAGCTCAATACATCCTGATAATTATGCCATAAAACATCGATATAGTCGGCATTCAAACTCCTCAATTTATTTCCTAAAAACAGTCGCCTCCCTATTTTTCCTTGCACAGTATATTTCTTATCTCACCAAAACAGGCCTTAGGCCAAGGAATAGATTTCTATCTGCGCAACTGACACAGGAAATCTGATCAATCTCAATAAGTTTATCACCGCCGCCGCATACACCAGAGGGCGCATTGTACGTAGTAGGAGAGCATGCACTTCCACCTCCAGATCCGCAGGCTCTTGTTAGTCGTAATTTGGCATAACCCCAAACTGCCTTAGTAGATGGCTTATCCGGCGGACATTCAGTCGTGACAGGAACAATTATCGTCCATGCTGTTACTATTCCTGCTACTATAGTTTTGTTTGATACATCATAATTAGGATTATACATGGCAGACTCAAGCGCTTTATAAGTCGCAGACGACTCGCCGGGAAAATTATATATGCTCTGTTGACACACTTCTTGGAACGGGAGGTTCCCGCAAATCGAAGTTTTAAACTCGTCAGTACTAGGAGGGCTAATTAACAGGGATGTCCACGAAAATTTATTACCGTCTGGGGATGATTCCTTAGTATCCAAAATACGGGGTAGGAGAGTTGGCGTTGAAGTTGTAGTGCATGTAGTTGGATATATGCATGATGCACATAAACTTGGATCATTGCATATAGAGAAGTATTGGCCAGCCCTCGGTGGCATTGAAGCTATCGCCTCTGCCCCGATATTCATCCAATCCCACCCTAAAAACCTGCCGAAAAAAACACCAACCGGATTGTTTCCAATTCTTACATTGACTATCGGTGCATCGTTTGTTCTTCTTGCCACAACTTTGACGGCATTAATCGGGTTGTTTGCACTGAACGGGCCTGTAGCATCAAATCTCGTATTTACCGGCCTGTTTGGATTCCAGTTTCCAATAACTATGTCTCCATTTGCATTATTTCCTTGATTAAGATTAGCGGGATAAGTAGTGCAATTCGCACTTGTACTAATAAGAGAGACTGGTGAACCGCCTGCCTGATTATTACAAGCAAATCTCCAAGCTTCCTGCCGGGCAGTTGTTTGAGCAGTAGTATTCGTACCATCCAGTCTTGCTGCTCCTGCCAGCGCAGCGGCATCTGCTGCGACTTGAAGTTCATTTTTTACGACATAGAAATAAGCTACATCCACGGCAAGGGCAGCGAATGCGAAAAGCACAAAGGCGAGCAATGCTACGAATATTATAGTTATACCTTTGTTATTTGAGAGTATATTTTTTTTAAAAAGCTTCATAAATACAAACACCTCCCAAGGTTAAGACAGCAGTAAATCATTAATACACTTTTAAAGACTTAAAAAAAACAGAGGATTCAAGGGTTTAACCACTCGCACTCTTGAATCCTCAGACCCTTATATTTTACTCAGCCGATGGTGCTGGCAAAGGAATCCACCGAAATTCCCTTTCCTCCTCAGGCGTTAATTTCTTGTCAGTAGGAAGTTCTGGCTTTACGCCCGGTGCAAGAGGTTTTACAAGTTTTGGGGTTATAAAAAACGCCAATTCTGTCTGTTCAAGTTCCTCGCTTGTGCTTCTAAAAAACAATCCCAATATAGGGATATCCCCGAGAATAGGAATTTTTTTCATATTTTTTACTGCTCTTTCATCTAAGAGTCCAGCGAGGACGAGACTTTCTCCATCACGGAGATCAACAGAGGTGCTCACTTCCCTCGTATCAATAACAGGCGCAAATATGCCGCCTGTAAATTCTCTTAGCGCCCCTATACTGCTTACTTCTGCAGGGTCTATTTTGAGCCTTATCACTCCTGTATCAAGCACATCAGGAGCAAAATTAAGCCTTATGCCCACCTGCTCATAAACTATAGAAATCGTCGGCGGTGTGCCTATAGCCTGTTGTATTGGCACTTTTGCTCCAGCAAGGAAATTGCCCTTTTCTCCGCTCCTTACAACCAGATTGGGTTCAGCAAGTATTTTCACATGACCTTTTGTGGACAATGCCTTAAGGACAGCAGCAATGCCGCTCGGAAAATGCGCTACACCTATTTGCGGCGACAGGGTTTCAAGCCCGAAGCTGCCGATGCCAGGCGTTACATCAAAACCAGCTGATCCACCTACATTGCCGGACGGCGTCCGCAGCAATCCTGGCAGTGTTATTTCTGCATCATTGCCTTTTGCAAGAAAGCCTATCCCAAGTTCCTTCAACTTTGACTTGTCTATCTGAGCCACTCTTACTTCAAGCATTACCTGCTGGGCTTCTTTAAGCTTGATGTTGTTTAATACCTTAAACTCAGGCGTCTCAACTGTTTCAGTAAGTCCCGCAGAAAACCGGGTGGTTTTTATGCCGGTTCCTTCTTTGGCATAAGCGCTTGCCATGGCAATTATTTTATTAATCATCTGTTCATTGGTGACTGTGCCGGAAAGCAGGATATGCTCATTGGCATATTTAACTGTTACGTCATCATTAGGAGCTATGGCTTTTATACGCGCTTCGATTTCATTTATGTCTGGTATAACTTTTACATCAAAAAAAGTTGGTTTTTCGCCTTTTTCCCATACAATCATGCTTGTTGAACCTAATGTAAGGCCATTTATTTGAAGCTGCTCGGGAGAAATTACCAGCACATCGGCGATTTCCTGTTTAGCTATGGATACCCTTTCAATAGGTTTTTTTAGATTAATGATAGTGCTTTTGTTTAGGACAACTTCAGTTGTAATTCCGGCAAAAGAAACTCCTGATAAGGCTATAACTGCAATACATGAAAATATTAAGAACTTAAATTTATTGATTAAATATTGTTTCATTTTCGGCCCCCCTTTCAATTAGATTTAAACTGTACTGTTGTTCTTGATGTGCCTTTTATAACTTCTACAATTGTTGGCGGCGGAGCCGGCTGTTTGACTTCAACAGGTTTGACGTCTGTTGGCACTTTTTTTGGAGCCTTTGTTGCCACTTTCACAGGCGCTGCTGCTGTGGTTTGTATACCTGTCATAACCTTAGTTATTGTAGCACCGCCTGTCTTTGCAACTTCTTTATCTCCTGCCCTTCTCAAAACAAGCTGAAGCCTTCCCTGAGTGCTTGAGATAGCCAAATCCTCAGCCTGCTGAGGCGTAACATCCATAGTAACGGTGGGCACAACAACAGGGGTGCCTTCTTTTTGCTCAACTATCTGGCCTATGGCAAGCACAGGAATGTTCTGAAGAGATGGTATTATCTTGCTGATGGGCTGCTGCGCACCTGTAGGAGCAACTGTTAAAACAACGTCAACCATATTGCCGGGTGCGAGAAAGCCAGCAACGCCTGCAACCTGATCAACTGCAACGGTCATTGCCCTGTGACCTTCTGGTATCTTATAGGTCATAACTCCGGGCGTTCCATCCCTGGGTATCAGTTTTGCTTCCACAATAGGGTCGCCGGGTACAAACCTTTCAATTGAAGTTCTTCCCGCTACTTGGTCTGTAGCTGTAAATGATCCCTGAGGCAACGACGCCTTTGGCCACTCAACTATTTTTAATTTAGCCGGATCAACAGCGCTGCCCATAGGTATTTCCTCTGACGCAACAACAATTCTTTCTGTTGCCACAGCCTCACCCACTCTCTTTTCCTGCCCTCTTAAATAGTCATAGAGCATGTAAGTAGCTACCAATGCAATTGCTACAGCCAGAACACCCGCAATGTAAACCGTTTTTTTTGCTGCTGCCATAATCGCCCCCTTTTCTAAATTTTTTTAATTTGAAAATACCATTTATCTAAATAAAGCTACTATCAATCAGCTTTCTTATGTGCATTTTATTTTTCCATATTCCTAATTCATAATCCGGAATTTTTAATTACTATTAATTATTCATATCTCATTGAAGCGTTTGTGCTAAGATTTTGTGTTTTGGGCCAAAGCCAAGGTGAGCCACCGACTACATATGTAAAAGTTGTAGTAGCAGTCACTGTTACAGTGCTATTGGACGTGCAAGGTGTTGCCGAACAATTTAAAGTAACGTTTGTCCCGGCTGGCACACCAGGCTGAGAACAAACTGAGCTTATCACTACATTATTAGAATTAGGACAGGTGAGCGAAAAATTAGCAATAGGAGGAGTAGTCACCACAGCTACCCTTGCCCCTTGCCTAACCGCATTTTTTAGGGAATTTTTTGTAAACCAAGCCCTTGCAAATTCGGTTACCATGAGTAAGATAGTTAATAAAAATAAAAGCATTAATGCAGTTTCTATTAATGTTTGACCTTTTATTGTCTTAATGTAGTTCAAGTAAAAACACCTCTCATTTTATTGCAACCTTTGATACAATCAGGTTGACATTTACATTGTAGTGTCAAAATCTTATTAAGTTTACGGACTCATAAACTTAATAAATACAACTCATGTAAAAACTACGGCAGTGAGCTGCCAACTCTGCTTGAAGCTCTGCTTATGCCGCTTTCGACACTGCTTGTATTAAACGCAAAAAAAACCACCAACATAATTAGCACTAAAACAAGAGCATATTCAGTTATTGTTTGACCCTTTTCGGTTTTCAAATAACTGACTGCTGTGTAATATAAATCTTTGATTTTCTCTGTCATATTATTTTCCTGTTAGTTTGGGGAGTTGTAAACTCCCCAAACTTTAAGCTCAGGTTATCAAATACAAAACCTACGGTAGTGCGCTGCCAATTCTGCTCGCGGCTCTTGATATTCCGCTTTCAACGCCACCTGTCCTAAAAGCAAAAACAAGCACTAACACGATAAGCACTAAGACAAGAGCATACTCTATTATTGTCTGCCCTTTTTCGGTTTTTAAATAACTGACTGCTGTGTAGTATAAATCTTTGATCTTTTCCAACATTTTTTCCTCCTGTGTTGTTTTGTTTTTTTAATATGCGTGTGCTCAGAAATTAAATGCCTTCCCCGGGCCCATCACCTCCTTGCATTTGTTAAGACTTGACGAATAATATGTCTCCTTAATGTATGTCTACTATTATACTCTTCAATTTTTATTTGTCAAGTTTTAACTTGATTCCGAAAAATAGACATAGAAAGCGCTGACTCCATAAATTCCCCCTCCCCTTGCGGGAGGGGGTGAGGGGGAGGGGTAACCTTTTCGGTTAATATTCACCCTCACCCTAACCCTCTCCCATCAAGGGAGAGGGAACTTCCGGATACTTCTATCTCTATTTTTCGGTTGATTTTTTTTCAAGCACATTTTTTCTAAGACCTGCCGAGAACTTTTTTTATTCCCTGAACAGCCTGCTTTATCCTGTGCTCATTTTCAACGAGGGCAAATCTGACATAATTATCTCCACCCTCTCCAAATCCGATGCCGGGTGATACGGCGACTTTCGCTTCTTTTATCAGGAATTTGCAGAATTCGAGCGAACCCAATGCCTTAAAAGGCTCTGGCATCTCTGCCCATACGAACATTGTTGCCTTTGGAGGCTCGACTTTCCATCCAGCATTGTTCAATCCCTTAATCAGAACATTTCTGCGCGATTCATATATCTTTCTGAAATCTTCAACGCAGTCCTGAGGACCCCTCAGCGCGACTATGCTCGCAATCTGTATTGGCTGGAACATGCCGTAATCAAGATAACTTTTTATTTTTATTAACGCTCCCACAACATCTTTATTCCCCGAGCAAAAGCCTACTCTCCAGCCTGCCATGGAATAGCTCTTTGTGAGTGAGAAGAATTCGACCCCAACATCCTTAGCGCCCGGAGCCTGAAGAAAACTTGGAGCCTTGTAGTCATCAAACACTAAATCAGCGTAAGCGAGATCGTGAATTACTATAATGTTATTTTCTTTTGCGAAATCCACCACCTTAGTAAAAAACTCCAGCCCGTTGACAACCTGTGTAGTGGGGTTATGCGGAAAGTTTATTATAAGCATCTTTGGTCTTGGCCACGTCTTTTTAAATGCCTTTTCCATTTCTTCAAAAAAATCTATTCCCGGGCCTATTGGAACGCTCGTAACCTCTCCGCCTGCTATTATGACGCTGTAAGGATGTATGGGATAGGCAGGCGTTGGTGTCAGCACAACATCGCCGGGCTGAACAGTAGCGAGGGCGAGGTGCGAAAGACCTTCTTTAGAGCCGATTGTTACAACTGTCTCTGTTTCCGGGTCTATCTCAACGTCATATCTTCTTTTATACCATTCGGATATGGCCATTCTAAGATGCGTTATTCCTTTGGATGCCGAATACCTGTGGTTTTTAGGATTTTTTGCAGCCTCGCATAGTTTGTCGATAACATGTTTTGGCGCAGGCATGTCAGGGTTGCCCATTCCGAGGTCGATAATATCTTCACCCTTTCTCCGGTATTCCATTTTCAAAGAGTTGACGATAGCAAATACATAAGGCGGCAATCTTTTGATTCTGTTAAATTCAAACACTTTTAGTCCCTCCTGTATTTTATGCGTTGTATCTGTAAACGCTTAAATTCTTTATGTATTTTATTTATTAAATTTTCAATACCCCACAGTCTCTGCTGTGGGGTTTCCTTGTGCCGTCATTCTGGCTTGTCCAGAATCTTTCTTTTCAGAAGGATTCCCGACAAGCGGGAATGACGATTCGCGGTTGTCTTTTTTTTAAGATACCCCGCCGTCTCTGCGGCGGGGAGGTTTATTAATCCCTGATTAAGGATTTTACACTATTCATTTATTATTATACATTTCCTCCGCGTTCATCGAACTTCTGACTAACGGGCCGGAGGCAACAAATTCAAATCCCATGTCAAGCGCAATATGCTTTATTTTTTCAAAGATATCCGGTTTTATATATTCTACAACCGGAAGATTTTTTTTTGAAGGTCTAAGATACTGACCTATTGTTAAAAAATCGCATCCCGAAGCCCTTATGTCCCTGCAGAGTTCTACTATCTCGTCAAAGGTTTCTCCGAGCCCAAGCATTAATCCTGACTTGGCTTTGACGTCATTGGCTATTCCTCTGGCATCTTTAAGAACATTTAATGAGCGGCTATAATCTGCCGAAGGTCTTACCTTATTATAAAGGCGACTGACTGTTTCCATGTTATGGTTGAATACGTCAGGTTTTTCATCGAGGACTATTTTTAATGAATTCGCATCTCCTCTGAAATCAGGGGTAAGTATCTCGATTTTTGTGAAGGGCAATCTTTTTTTAACAGCCCTGATTGTCAATGCGAACTGCATGGCGCCGCCGTCAGAAAGGTCATCCCTTGTAACGGATGTGATGACAATATATTTTAATCCCATCTGTTCGGCGGCAATCGCGACTCTTTCTGGCTCTGTTTCATCAATAGCGCATGGCCTGCCCGATTTTACTGAACAAAAGCCGCAATCCCTCGTGCAAGTATCTCCTAAAATCATGAAAGTGGCGGTCGGTTTTGAAAAACAGTGGCTTTTATTGGGACATCTGGCTTCTTCGCAGACTGTGGAAACTCCGTGGCTTCTTAACAGGCTTTTTGTTTTGTGGAGGCCGTTGCCTTTTGTCTTGATCCATTCAGGTAAATGCATCATCAATTAAGATACAAAATGCAATGTATAAGATGCAAGGAAAATGACAATTAATCGAACCCGGCATTTTTGAGCGAGTCTTTGCAAAAACAGCTTCGCTCATTGGGCAAATGAATGATAACGTCTTTAATAAGGGATTTAAGTCGTTCCGTGGACATTTGCATTGTCTCCACAACCTCTGTCGTTGTAAGTTTGTGTTCTGATATGCCAGCAGCATAATTAGTAACAACAGAAATCCCGCACATGCATATCTCAAGTTCCCTTGCGAGCGACGCTTCAGGCATTGCCGTCATGCCGACAACATCAGAACCAATCATGGAGAAGAATTTTATTTCCCTTTCTGTTTCGAGTCTTGGTCCATTAACGCAAATATATGTCCCTGTTTTTTCTAGGGGGATGTTTACGTTTTGTGCGGCCTTAATGGCATAATCTCTCATCTGAGGGCAGTAGGGGTTCGTGAAGTCAACATGGATAACCCTGTCTTTGTCGTAAAATGTTGAAACCCTTGCCCCAAAAGTCGTGTCAATTATCTGGTCAAGTAGAACAATATTACCCGGGGACAGATTTCTGTTAATGCCTCCGACAGCGCTTACGGAAATGATTCTCGCGACGTTGAGGGATTTAAAGCCCCATATGTTTGCCCTGTAATTTATCATGTGCGGCGGGATGCTGTGTGGCGATCCATGCCGTGGTAAGAAAAGGACTTCTTTGTTGCCAATAAGTCCTTTTTTGTATACAGAAGATGGATTTCCATAAGGAGTATCTATGGAAATCTCGTCTATTATCTTTAGCCCTTCGATTTCATGAAGTCCGCTGCCGCCTATTAAGCCAATTGCCATGGATTTTATTTTAAGATATTAACCGGAAAACTGCAATTCGCCGAATTTTTTAAGTTGTGGCTTGTGCTATGATAATATAATGAAATGACGGAGGTTTTTTATGATAGATGATGAAATTTTGCAGCGCTTGCTTCAGAAAACCTTATCAAGAGGCGGAGAATATGCCGATATATTTATAGAGCAGAGAAAGTCGAATGTTATCCAATTGGAAGATGACAAAATCGAAAAGGTTATAAGCGGAAATATAGCTGGAATAGGCATCAGGCTTATATATAACGGTAAAACAGCTTACGCTTACAGCAACGATTTTTCAGAAGAAGTTCTATCTGAACTTGCGTCAACCGTCAGCAAGGCCGCTGCAGGAGCAGACAGGGATGTTCTCATTAATATGAAAAAAAAGCGGCCGGAAGTCGCTTTTTTAATCAAAATGCCCCCGGATAAAGTTGCAATGTCATCAAGGATTGACCTCGTAAAAAAAGGAAATGAAGCGGCGAGGAAATTTGATGGGAAGATTAAGCAGGTCAACGTGATTTACAGGGATTCTGTTCAGGATGTGAAAATTGGCACATCCGACGGCTCAATATCAGAGGACAAAAGGGTTTATACACTCGGATTGGTTCAGGTGATAGCAACTGACGGAAAAATAATACAGACCGGTTACGAGCCTGTCGGAGGACTTATCGGATATGAACTTTTTGAAGATAACCCTATCGATAGCATTGCCCTTAAAGCCGCTGACAGGGCAGTTATGATGCTCGGGGCAAGAAGGGCGCCGGCAGGCAGGATGCCTGTTATTATTTCCTCTGAAGCAGGCGGAACAATGATTCATGAGGCAATCGGACATGGTCTTGAAGCAGACCTTGCCCAGCAGGATTTATCGGTGTTTTCAAGGAAAATAGGATTGCAGGTGGCTTCAACCGCAATCACTGTTATAGACGACTCGACGATTCCCAATAAGAGGGGGTCTTTTGGGTTTGATGACGAAGCTACGCCCGCACAGAGAAATGTCCTTGTAAAAGACGGCATTCTTGTCGGGTATATGTATGACAAATATACTGCTATAAAAGACGGCAAATCATCTACAGGTAATGGCAGAAGGGAATCTTATGAATCAAGGCCTATTCCGAGAATGTCGAACACATTTATAGCGCCGGGAACTCATTCTCCTGATGATGTCGTAAAATCTGTATCAGACGGATTATTCATAAAGAAAATAGGCGGAGGGCAGGTCAATACAATTACCGGCGATTTTGTTTTTGAGATTCAGGAAGGCTATATTATTGAAAACAGAGCGATAGGTGAGCCTGTAAGAGGCGCAACCCTTATTGGAAACGGCCCTGAGGTATTGAAATCGATTGATATGATTGGTTCTGATCTTGGTTTTTCTATCGGGACATGCGGAAAGGACGCACAGGGCGTACCTGTATCCGATGGCATACCAACCCTGAGAATTCCAGAAATAGTAGTTGGAGGCGAAGTAAAGGGATAGAAAAAGTCCTGTAGATGTTGTAGATATTAATTTTTTCCTGTTCATGCCGGCCATATTAGCCATATTAGATAGATGAGCAGATTCCGGTTGACATGAAAATCTTATAATTCTAATTTGCATATCATCTATCAACTGCAAGTGTGGCAAATATTACACATCATAGTAATTAATCAACACTTCCTGAATTAGAAATCTTTGAATTATTTACATATTGTAATGGCACATTATTTGCAATACTATAAAGTCATGAGATTGCAGCGAACAATTAAGAAAGAAGTGTTTTTTTGCGGCATTGGATTGCATAGCGGAAAATATGCGACTGTAAAACTTAAGCCGGCTCCGAGAGATACAGGCATTGTTTTTTACAGGCTTGACAAGGCCGCGATAATAAGGGCAAATATAAACTCCGTGGTTGATACCGCGTTTGCTACTACAATCGGGTTTAACGGAGCCAAGATAAAAACAGTGGAGCATTTACTTGGCACTGCGGCCGGACTCGGCATTGACAATCTTATGATTGAGGTTGAAGGCCCGGAAATCCCTATTTTGGATGGAAGTTCCGCGGATATGGTTTCGCTTATGCTCGAAGCCGGCATAGCAAAACAGAGCAAACCAAGACCATTCATAAAGATTACGAGCCCTGTGGTATATGAAGATGCCCATTCAAGAATTATGGCCATACCATACGATGGCACGCGCATATCATACTTCATAAAATTTGATCATCATTTAATAAGGCAGCAAGAACTTACTCTGGATATCCATGAGGAAACATTCATAAGGGATATCGCGTCTGCGCGGACATTTGGTTTTCTCAGAGATGTCGAAAAATTAAGAGCCAATGGTCTTACCAAAGGCGGTTCCCTTGACAATGCGGTGGTTATAGGAGATGACGGTATATTAAACGCAACAGGTTTAAGATATAAAGATGAATTTGTCCGGCATAAGATTCTTGATACCATAGGGGATTTATCATTAATCGGGTACCCGATCGAAGGGCATATAATCCTCGAAAAAGCAGGACATACGGCAAATATTAATTTTCTGAAGAAACTTGCATCATCGGTGAACTGCTATAAATTAGTTCAGTCAGAAGAAGCTGAAAACATTCCGCAACAGGCCTCAATCTGCTCTTAAAAAAAAGAGGGAATACCCAAAATAACATCACTGCCTGAAACTCTTTAGCCGTTCATAACAATTTTGGGTATTCCCTGATGTCAGATACACATCGTCTTATTTCTTCTTTGCTGCTGGTTTCTTCGCTGCTGGCTTCGCAGCTGCCTTTTTTGCAGGAGCCTTTTTTGTTGCTGCCATAATATTCACCCCCTTTGCGGTTGCGGACTTCAGATTGCAATTTTGAAGCTGACAATCCAAATCCAATAATCTGAAATCCTGTTTCCTCCAACAATGTCAGAGGTTAAGTCTAAGCCCTTCCCAGCAGAGTAATCCTTTTTTCTGAAAGTATGCGCTTTAAATTCGCATCCTTTTTTTTCTTAAACTTATATTCAGACTCTTCAATTACGGTGCAATTTATTTTCTTGCCGAATTTTTTTTCTATTTCCTGAATGCCCGATAATAGAGACGGCGTAAACTCTCCGATAACAATCAAATCGACCATTGGAGTCTCTTCGCCTTCGGCATATGCTCCATAAATAAATGCCAGTTTTACTCCGTTTGCCCTTAAAAGGCTTTTTAACGCGCCGGGAAGACCGAGGGATTTTGCGATGAGATTTTTGAGTTCAGAGAACAGGGGGGAATTTTTGTCTGCCTTGAAATATTTAAGATTCGCGATTTTTTCGCTGAGCACAATGCCCATTTCTTCTAATTTGTCAAGCTCTCTTTTGACGCCAGAGGCGTTCTTTCTGAGAAGTTTTGCGATTTCCCTGATGTAAAATTTCTCATCAGGGCTGTTTAACAATAGCGCCAGAACATCAGCTCTGATTGATGATGAAAATAAGCTTTTAAGCATATTTTTTCCTCATTAATAAAAAGAATAAACTAAATAATTTAATTTGTCAACAAAAAAATTCATTTTTTAAACAATAGTTGCTTTTTATTGAACATTATCTTCGGAAATTAAAGCTTTAGAGGGGAGAAAAAGAGACGCAATGTTAAACAATAACTGCGCATAAGTGTTTTAGCGTTAATCCGAATAGTGAAGTTGCAAGGTGAAACATAAGAGGACAAAAGTATTGCTCTGCTCCAGCGATAAAGCAATGATAAAGCAATACGGTTATTCGTTGAAAGGAGATTTTTTTTGACAGTTCTAAGCTTGTCGCGCTCAAGCCGTAAAACAGTTCAAACAGTTGAGGCTGTGTGTGCTACATATTGCCAGGAACTGTTGCCAAGAAATCCCGTAAATCGCTCCTTCGGCATTGCCTTATAGCTGGACTTGGGAAGAATAACGTAATTGACGCGAAATGTTTTTGCTGCGGAAATTTATAATGACTGATTGATACAGAAGAGCAAGTCTGGCGGGGCGGACGTGACGCTCAACAAAACTTTTTGGGATACAGATTCTGGTTTGTTATGATTCCAACTCAGCTTCACAATCCTAAGACAAGTTATTGTTTATTCAGGAAAGACTCAGTAATTGCAGTCTATTATCCTTTTGTGTTTGTTGCAGACTGACTATTAAAATAATGTCATTACTCCATTCCATTAGTTGTCATTAGCCTTGCGAGGAAGCTAAGTTGCAGCAACGCTCGTATATTCTCCCTTAATTCTTTACGCTTAAATGCCCGGCTGAGGAAGAACGATTGACATTGTTAATATATCAAGCGGCAGGAGCGGTTCAACAGTTGTCTGGCGTCCCTTGATTGTTCTTCTTAATCGTTCATATGATTCTCTCAGTGCGCCAGCTCTTTCGTAAGCTAATGAATCCAGTCTGGGCCTCACACGCTCAATATCTTTAAGGATAGTTGCAATCCAGTATTCTTTATCAGTTTCTGATAGATTCCCCGTAGGAGTTGCCGATTCAAAGAGATCCTCCGCAGACTGAACTTTTAGCCACTCCTGCGTATCACCTATTCCTCTATAGCCTGAAACTATGCATTCCTCAGCGAATGACGATAACTCACTCTTGTCATTCTTTATGAGATATCTCAGCCTTAGCAGAAAAAGCACAGTGACATTATTGACATCCCCGGATCTTATGATTCCACAGCGTGCAGCAACGCTTCTGTCTCCATGAGCTTGCATTGCAACATTGAAAAGGTATTCTGCGATAGTAATGCTTAAAGGATGATTTCTCGAAACATACGTTACACCTTCATCAACAGGCTGCCTCAATGGCACAATAAATTCCAGAGGTTGCGGCCTCCAAAATTCCATAGCTGCATCAGATTAATGTAACCCAAAACTTATTTTGGAGTTTCCCCCAGTTTTGTAGACACTTATAGAGTACCACAAGCAGTTGCCATTTCGGGATCATTTGCCCTAGATAGCTATGTCGTCTGGTCCTGTTTTTTAGAATGCCTTAATGTAGTCAAATATATCAGCACGGGCTTCCTGACTGCTCTGATATATACTCCAACCAATTCTCTGATGCCTTTGCTGTTTATAGCCTTGCGAAGCCACTCTTTGTTGATATGCTAATTCTCTCTGAAACTTCACGCACTCCATAACTACGTTCCGTTACCTGCTTTACTGCCCCTATCCTGAATTCCTCTGTGTACCGCCTGTTTGTCTTAGACTCCTCCTTTGCTTACAATTTAACCTTTTAACCTTTAATTGTGTCTATTAAACGGGGAAGACCAGTAGATCGTAAACCAGTGCTGTTTCACGGACATTTTTTATTATCTAATGCGGTGTAATAACGACATAGGCATAATTGAATCGGTGCAGAAAATCAATGAGGAATCCTCCAATAATTATCCTCATTTAGGCTGCGGGTAATAATCTATGTCATTTTCAATGTCAGATAATGGAACCATTTCAATTTTAATCAGTCTTCTATGCGGGGCTGTTATGTCCTCTATCAAGCATGAGGATAAAACGGAGACAAATGAAAAGAACTGGTCAGAGGATGCTCAGTTAGTACAGCAGTTTAAGCATGGGGATCGGGATGGATAATGTCAAAAGTTCTATGAAAAAAGAGGCGGGAATATGAAAACACAATATTG
>JBBILM010000050.1:0-14757 GCA_037444915.1 Nitrospirota bacterium
GTAACCTTGTCTAATTTTGTATAGCAATATACATGCCGAACAGTATTGGATATGTCTTCATTTAAATATCTTTTTCTCGCAGGCGAAAGGCTTGATCCAGATACCTATGAATGGGCGACTAACCTTTTGAAACGGCCTGTTATAGACCATTGGTGGCAGACAGAATCCGGATGGCCTATTACGGCAAACTGCATGGGTATACAGCAATTTCCTCTAAAGCCCGGATCTTCCACAAAACCCGTGCCTGGATTCGATGTGCAAATACTGAACTCGGAAGGAAAGATAGCTGGTGCAGATGAGGAGGGATTTGTGGCAATAAAGCTGCCTCTTCCCCCTGGGACATTGCAGACATTATGGCAGGCAGAAGACAGATTCATACAGTCTTATATGAGTAAATTCCCGGGCTACTACTTTACTGCGGACAGCGGTTACAAAGACAAGGATGGTTATATATTCGTAATGGGCAGGGTTGATGATGTTATAAATGTTGCTGGACACAGACTTTCAACAGGCTCTATGGAAGAGGTTGTTGCCAAGCATCCTGCTGTTGCAGAGTGCGCTGTAATCGGAGTTCATGATGAATTAAAGGGACAACTTCCCGTAGGTTTCGTAGTTCTGAAAGATGGCTCTGCTCAATCAGATGACGAAGTTAAGAATAGGGTGGTAAAAATGGTCAGGGAGCAGATAGTACCTATTGCCTGTCTGAAGGATGTGTGCGTGGTGCCGAGTCTCCCGAAGACACGTTCGGGAAAGATACTGCGCAGCACAATGAGAAAAATTGCCGACTCTCAGGAATACCAGATACCTTCAACAATAGATGATCCATTGATACTCGAAGAAATCGGGGAAGCATTAAAGACAATAGGCTACGCAAAAATGAATTAAAGATCCTCCTGTTTGTTAAAGACTGCTGGCAGCACACGTTTAATTGCGTCAGTCTAACAGACTCACTAATTCAGAGAAGTTCTGCAAAACAGGGAAATCACCTGTCGGGGTGTCATGCTTTTTTGAGTTAGCCCTTGTCTTAAGCAGGGTGTATTTTATGCCGAATGACCTCGCTGTTTTAAGTATTTCGACTGTATCGTCAATGAAAAGTGTATTGTTTTTGTCAAAACCGAGAATTTTTTCTGTTTTCTGCCAGAATTCAATCATTTCTTTAGGATAACCCATTTCGAATGATGTAATGCACTTGTCAAAATATTTGCCTATCTCGGTTTTTTTTAATTTAATGTCCAAAACCTTATAGTGCGCATTTGTCACCATATACACCTTTTTCCTATGTCTTTTAAGTGTTTTGAGAAAATCTTCGACATGGGGGTGAACCTCTATCAGATGCTTTATCTGCTCTTTAAGAGCTGGAATATCAATGTTAAGTTTTCTTGACCAGAAGTCTATATCTGTCCAGTTGAGAGTGCCTTCGTGAGCCTTGTATTTTGACAAAAGTTCTTCCTTTGCCCTGCCAAAAGTTATATTATGCTTTTCAGCATATTTTTCTGGAACAAGATGTTCCCAGAAATAGTCGTCGAAATACTTGTCCAGCAGGGTTCCGTCCATATCAAGAAGTATGAATTTGATGTCTTTCAGAGGGATCATTCTTCACCCCGGTACCATGACCAGTCTATATAATCGCTTGTTTTGTCATAGACCAGTTTCAGTATATCTTTCAACTCTTCGAATATGTCATCGAACATTTCTCCGTCTGTCATATCTTCGGATTCAATATTGTAGTTATAGGATATTTCATGTTCCTTCATATCTCTGTCAGAGGGATAAATATACTTGCTTATGAGGATAGGCTCTGTATCAGGAAACCTCTCCTCTATTTCCTCAAGAATAGATTCAACATCCGGCTGAATCGTCATTATAGGTAGATTAATTGAAAATTCCAGGTCTATAGATGTGTCCACATCCGCCGTGTTTTCATCAAAGATCGTCTCATTGAACATAGTCATTCCTGTCTGGAAAGCGTCATATGTAAAAGAAACTGTCGCGGATATCGGAAAAGGCGGCTCCATTTCATGCAGTGTAAGGGAAAACTTGCTCTCCCTGTCGAGCGTAAATTGCTCGATTAAAACCTGCATGTTGTATATTTCGAGGTAATTTTTCGCAGATTCTGCTATTCTCATCTGTATTTCTTCAAATTTGGGCATGTATCCTCCGTGGTTAGTTGCTTAAATCAGCTTAAAATTATAACATTATTTAGGTGATTATGACGAACAGGGTTTCTATAATAACAGGCGCAGCAGGAGGTCTTGGAAAGGAGATAGCATTGGCTTTCCATGATAATGACTATCGGGTCGCGATAAATTACCTCGAATCAGAGAAGGCAGCGCGAGAACTCGTTGGCCGTCTGGGTGATAAGACATTGGCTGTGAGGGCTGATATGAGCATAGCGGGACAGGTTGAAGATATGGCAGAAATTATAATTAGCACATGGGGCAGGGTGGATGTTCTTGTGAACAATGCCGGAATAGCAATAGACTCGCTTCTAATAAGTCATAAAGAGGAGGACTGGAATAGAGTGATTAATGTGAATCTCAAGTCTGTTTTCTTGGCAGTTAAGACATTTGCTCCTTTGATGAAGGAAGGCGGGCATATAATTAACATCTCATCTTATTCCGGCTTAAAGGGCAAAAAGGGGCAGTCTGCTTACAGCGCTTCAAAGGCCGCGTTGCTGGGACTTACGAGGACATCTGCAATTGAACTTGCCGGATATGGAATACGGGTTAATGCTGTTCTGCCCGGATATATGCCTACCACCATGGGAATGGGAGCAGAAAAGGCTTTAAGGCAGGCAAGGGCTGAGAGTCTTTTAAATACGCTTTCTGATCCTAAAGAGGTTGCGAGGTTTATTGCTTATCTTGCCGGGACAAATAATGTTACAGGCCAGGTGTTTTGTCTTGACAGCAGGATTGTTTAACCCCTTTACCAAAGGCTCTGCCCATACCGCTATAATCAATTGCAGTTGTCCGGCTGACAACTTGATGACTTTTGCTCCTGCATTTTTTCTATTGCTTGTTTCGGGTCGAGTGCTTTCTTTTTTTATTTACCTCTTATTCAGGCTTTAAGTATAATAGTCAGATGAATTATAGGCTTACAGAAAAAGTAAAGGCAGCTGGCTGAGCTGCAAAAACAGGCCCGTCGGGCCTTGAGGAAATACTTGTCGATATTCATCCGTGCGAAAATCCTTCTGTTATCGTTGGACCGGGAGATGACGCGGGCGTATATTTTATTAATGATATTGCCCTGGTTGAAACCGTTGATATAATCACTCCTGTTGTAAACGACCCCTTTACGTTTGGAGCAATAAGCGCCATAAATTCTTTAAGCGACATTTACGCCATGGGCGGCAGGCCTGTTTCAGCCCTTGCCATAGCCGGTTTTCCGTCATGCGATTATGAACCTGTCGTTATAAAAGAGGTATTAAGAGGGGCTTTGCATTCATTAAAAAAGGCCGGGGCATTTCTTATCGGCGGCCATACGTTTGAAGATGAGGAACTCAAATTCGGATTGTCAGTTACAGGCACCATAAACAGGGAGCAGATTTTAAGAGTGGCAGGGGCAACCGCGGGAGATATTATAATTATTACCAAGCCCATAGGTATCGGCATACTGGCTACCGCGCTTAAAGGCGGGAAAATAAGCGATGATGAGTTCCAGTTCGCCATCGACTGGATGCTGACCTCTAATGATAAAGCGTCTGAGTTGGCTTTAATCGCGGAGGCTACAGCGTGTACCGATGTCACGGGATTCGGGCTTTTGGGTCATGCCTATAATATGGTGAGAGGGGCTGATATTGATTTTGTTTTGGATTTGGGAAAAATTCCTGTATTAAAGAGTGTTGACAGAATGATAGGAGCCGGGATGGTTCCTGAAGGCGCATATGCCAACCTTCGTTATCTCGAAGGCAGGGTTGGATTTGGCGATGATATAAGCGAGGAAAACAGGCTTCTATTGTCAGATCCGCAGACATCAGGCGGGCTTTTGATAACGATTAAAGAAGACATGCTCAAGGTTTTTGAGGAATCATCTATATTCTTTTCAGTGATAGGAAGGGTTGCCAAAGGAAAGGGAAGAATTTCGGTAGCATGATGTCTATATTTTGGTTTCAGCAAGTAAACGGTCGTAAGGATAAGTTCTGAGATAGGATACCAGTTCATCTACCGCGTGCGATATAACCGCATTTTTGGGAAGTAAAAGAGAGAAGTTTCTCAGCATTTTTTCTTCCTTGAAATTAACAAATCTTAAAAGTCCGTATTTAACCTCTTTTCTTGCTGCCCATTTCGAGACAATCGAAATTCCAACACCGCTTTCAACTGCCAATTTAATGGATTCTGTGCCGCCAAGCACAAGCGATATTAGCATATCATTTGTGTTAACACCGTGCGCTGAGAGGTATTTTTCTATTGTCTGCCTTGTGCCGGAGCCTTCTTCCCTGATAATAAAAGGTTCCTTGGTAATTTCCAGTATGGAAATCGTTTTTCTTTTAGCCCATGGATGATAGGCTGGCAGGACAGGGGTAAGTTCATCAGACAGAATAGGCTCTGATTTAATCTTGCTTTTGCTCATTTCGCCTTCCACAAAGCCGAGATCAATGACTCCTGAAGTTAAGAGGTCTTCAATCCTTCTTGTATTGCCGATAAGTACATTTATCTTGATTTTAGGATGGGTTTTTTTGAAATCCACTACCACGGCAGGCAGTATGTAATTGCCGATAGTTGTGCTCGCTCCGATAGTTATGCTCCCCTTTATCAGGCCTGTTATTTTTCCTATCTCCTTACCAGCTTCTGCGTAAAGTACTAATATATCCTTCGCATATTTATAAAGTATTTCGCCAGCCTTGGTAAGATTTATGGAACTGCCGGATCTGTCAAACAGTTTTGTCTCGTAAAATTCTTCAAGGGCCTGTATTTGGAGACTTACCGCAGGCTGGGTAAGATGAATTATCTCGGATGTCTTTGAAAAACTCTTTGTTTCAGCAACCGTGCAAAAGACTTTTAATTTATGGTCTTCCATTCCCATGGGTTAGATAATAACATAAGAATTATTTATAAGTAAATAAACCAGTAAGGATAGTCTTTTAAAGCCCAAACATTTATTTGTCTTTTTCCTCTTTCAGGTAATACAGAATCCTTCTGCATTGAGGGCATTGGATTATTTCATCGGTGTTTTTTATCTCAACATACAACTGAGGGGGGATATGGAGATTGCAGCCATGGCAAACGGAATCCTTTGTCTGCACCACGGCAAGCCCGCGGCATGATTTCATGAGATTCATATACATATTGTAAATGTCGTCTTCAATTTTATCTGTCAGCTTATTTCTTTCTTCCTTGTGCTTTCTGATTTCTTCCTTATAAATGGATGCTTCGCTTTCGAGACTTTTTTTACTCTCCTCTATTTTTTCCTTATCTTTGGCTAATGCTGTTTTTTCTAATTCTAAAACCTTTAATGAGTCCTCCAACGACGACATTATGGACAACAAGTCATCTTCTGACGAACGCACCTCTTTTTCAGCCTTCTCTATTTCTTTCAAATGAGCCTGATATTCTTTATTGGTTTTAATTTCAGAGGATCTTTGTTTGAGTTTGTTAATTTTTTCAGACAGGTCATTAATAGCGTTTTCTTTTTCCTTTTTTTTCTTCTCTAAAAGCGCGTGGTTCTGCCTTGCTTTTTCATAAGCGTCTTCAGAATTTTTAAAGGGTATTTCCTGAGCCGAGATTTTAGACGGCATCTCGTTTATCCTGAGTCTCGTGGAAAGAATAATGGAATCGACCTTCTGGAGGTCTATTAAAAGCCTTAATTGTTCGTTCATATTTAACTCTTAGCTCATAGTTTACAGCCGTAAATAATCGGCCTTGAGCTAATTTTAATGGGCCCACCAGGACTCGAACCTGGGACCAACCGGTTATGAGCCGGTAGCTCTACCAACTGAGCTATGGGCCCGGAAAACCCGGCACAAATGCTAAAAACGCACCGAATTTTGCAGATTGCTGATTCATCGAAAATAAAGTTTATAATTCTAAATTTTTAGTTGCTGTTTCGTCAAGGCCTGCTCATAAATTCTTGAGCCATTTGCTTCTGGAAGGATGCTTCAATTTCCTGATAGCTTTAACCTCTATCTGTCTTATCCGTTCTCTTGTCACATCAAGCTCTTGTCCCACCTCTTCAAGTGTAAGCGGAAATTCCGCGCCTATCCCGAACCTTTTTCTTATTACAATCTCTTCTTTGGGAGAGAGGGTTGATAGAATCTTATCAATGTAAGTCTTCATGTCACCCTGTATTACCACATCCAGCGGAGACGGGTTTGAATTGTCCTCTATAAAGTCCTTAAGTGTTGTTTCCTCGTCTTCTCCCACGGGAGTTTCTATAGATATTGGTTCCTTTGATATCTTTAAAATATTTTTAACCTTGGAAGCGGGTATTTTTAGCCGCTCCGCAATTAAATCATGACCCGGCTCATACCCTAATTCCTGAACGAGTTCCCGCGTGATTCTGGTTACCTTATTGATGTTTTCTATCATATGAACAGGTATTCTTATGGTTCTTGACTGGTCAGCCAATGCCCTGCTTATCGCTTGTCTTATCCACCATGTCGCATAGGTGCTGAATTTATATCCGCGCTTATATTCAAATTTATCCACTGCACGCATAAGCCCCAGATTCCCTTCCTGAATCAGGTCATTAATATTGAGGCCTTTGCCTATATATCTCTTTGCAATGCTTATTACGAGCCTGAGATTCGACTCAGCGAGATTCCTTTTTGCTTTGTAAACCTCTGACTCGGCATCTTCGAGTTCCTTTACCATTTTGTTTATTTTGGATTCCTTTAATCCAATTTGTGACTCCAATTTTTTAAACTCTTTTGTCAGCGCGTTAATTTCAACAGCGTTATTTTTTTTTCGGTTCTTTTTTAGATTTTCGCGCAGTGATTCCATATCACGGCAGATGCGTTTCAGTTCATCAGAAAATGTGCCTGCTACAGCTTCCTTCAGGTTTAACTCCTGTATCTTCAAGTTCAATTTTTCTTCGTTGTCCTTTAGCTGTCTATGAGCGGATGACTTTTTATCCGCATTAGCAGCCTTATTTTTACCGGTATCCGTGCAGAAGCCGGCATCCCTGAGAAGCTTTTTTCTTTTATCGTAGAGTATTTTTATATCCTTTATGATTTTTGTGAATCTTTCCTTCTCCAGCAGAAGGTCTTCTTCAGGCATGTCCTCGCCGTTTTGAACGAGTTCAATCAAAGGGGCCTCTGCTTCTTCAACAAGTTTGCCGAGGGTCACGAGTTTGTCTAAAGCAAAAGGAGTCGAAAAAATTATGCTGTGTACTTTTTCTCGTCCATTTTCAATTTTTTTTGCTACTTCTACTTCACCGTTTTTGGAAAGAAGAGGTATGGAACTAATTCCCCTTATATATATTTTAAGCGGGTCGTATTCGTGTTCGAGAGAAACCCCTGCCATCTGGGTTTCATCAAAGGATTCCATATCTTCCAATGCTGGTTCCTCAATGAAATCTTCAGGCTGCGGATCAGGAGTATCTTCTCCAAAAACATTGTCAAAAAAATTAAATGGTTCTTTCAATCCCTTTTCTCTTTATTATGCCCGGACAGGCTTTTCTTTTCACTCAGCAAGGAGTGTAACAGCTCGACGTCATTAGCCCGTCCGGCAAGGTCTATTCTTTTTTCAAGGCTTTTTAAATGCATTGTTTTTAAGCAGTCTTCTATTGTCTTATCTATGCCTTCAGTATCCATTTCAGGATAAAAAGATATCTCGGACAGCAGATTTTGCTCTTTCGCATCGCAGATGTTGAGCAGTATGTTCATCGATAATTCTCCGCCGCTTTCAAGTATATTGCTTATTTTTGAGAAAATAGATTTTATTGTATAGTTATCTATGGCATTAATGTCAAGATGTTTAGATATTGTATAAGCGTTTTCTCGCCCGGAAACAGCGATTTGCAAAAGCATCTGCTCCTCTTTCCTTGCGTTTAAAGCATCGCCGGAAATGTTTTTGAGAACATCCGACTTTCCAGCATTGGCCTTTCCGGTCATCTGATGTCTTCCGATTGTCTCCTGTTTTTTTAATTCCTCGCGCAAGGTAAGTTCGTTTATACCCGACTTAAATGACAACTCCCTGATTTCTTCATCCCTTTGCAGAAGGTCAGGGCAGGATGAAAGCAGTTGCAGGATGTATCTTACTGCCTCGAGTTTGCTTTTGCCGGATGAATTCAGTAAAAACTCTACAGGTGAGACAGCCTTGCTTATATATTTCCTGAAATATTCTTCCCCGTGCTTTCTCAGAAATGTATCAGGGTCCTCACCAGCCGGCAAAAGGATCACCTTTGCCAGCATGCCATTAGAATAAATGAGTTCAAGCGATCTCCTGGTCGCAGAAATTCCGGCAGGGTCGCCATCAAAAATCAGAAGGACTTTATTCGAAAATCTCTTTATTTTTTTTAACTGGCCTGCTGTAAGGGCTGTTCCCAGTGGAGCTATCGTATTTGAAAAACCGCATTGATAACACATAATCGCATCAAGATAGCCTTCAACAATAATAGAATAGCCCTTATCTGTTATATGGTTTTTGGCGATGTTAAGCCCGTAACTTGATTCCCCCTTTTTAAAGATAATGCTGTCAGGAGAGTTAATATATTTCGGGGCATTTTTTGAGGCCGCAAGTATTCTGCCGCCAAAAGCGATAACATTTTCCTGAATATTGAATATCGGAAACATTAATCTGTTCCTGAAAAAATCAAATTCACCCTTACCCGTGGGAGACGAACTGAATCCCTCTCCAAAATATACGAGTCCAGATGCCTTGATATGTTCCAGCTTGAAGCCAAGCGCCTTCAGATGATTGAAGAGACTGTCTTTATCGTTTCTACTGAATCCAATCGAAAATCTTTCGATAGTATCGCTTTTAATGCCTCTATCTTTTAAATAGGAAAGCGCATGCCTGACTGAGGATAAATTATTCTTAAAAAAAACAGATGCCTCTTTATTGATAGCCAATAAGCTCTCTTTAAGGCTTTTGCTGACAGGAGAGGCGGTGCGGAAGTCATCTGTTTTAACGCCTGCCTTGCCTGCCAGATAAGAGACGGCTTCATTGAAAGTCATGTTTTCATAATTGGTTACGAAAGAAAATATATCCCCTCCTTTATGACACCCGAAACAATGAAATATCTGCTTTGATGGGCTGATAGTGAAAGAAGGGGTTTTTTCGGAGTGAAAAGGACATAGTCCTTTGTAATTTTGACCGGCCTGCTTTAAGCTCACGTGCTCGGCTATCAGATCAACAATGTCAATCCTCGATTTTATCTCTTCAATGAGATGATCAGATTTCATGTTAAAACTAACGGCACGCGATAAACCCGCTCATCGCCGGGTTCTTCTGAAGCCGGAGCATTCAAGAATTTCTATTTTTTCGCTCTTGGTTATATCGTCAAAAAGCAAGTTTAATCCAAGATTATCGCTTGCTATGTGTCCGGCTATAATTACATTCATATGATTCTTTTCAGCTTCCTTGCGGTGTTCTTCGCTGAGATGCATAGCAACGATAGTGTTGATGCCGCTAAGGGAAAGGCTCTGAAATATCTCTTTTGAGCCTTCGGTTCCGCCGGTCATGTCAACAAATATCCTCCCGGCCTTCCTGTTTTTTGTGCCGAGCAGCACCTTGGGTCCGGCGCCATTTTTCTCTGCCTCTTTGTATTCCTGCAGTTCCAGAAGGATCTCCATGATATCATTTACAGTATAAGGTTTTCTGTCATCGAACAGGCGCTGTAAAAAAGTCGCGACCATATTATCCGCAGGAGTGTGAAGGCAAAGGAAAGGGATGTTAAGAAGCTTTGCAGCGTCTACGGCCCTTGTATGATTTAAGGGCATAATCTTCCTTTCAACTTCTTTTATCCTTTTTTCCATCAAGTCTTCGGCAACATTTATCGGAACCCCGAATCTGTTCAAAATATCCGCCTGCATTGACATGACAGAATAAAGGTTCGCGTATGCGCTGCCCTCAGGGTGGTGTGAGACTACAAGGTCTATAAAGTTGTTTTTATTTCTGAGTGTATCTGCCAAAAGGACTTCGCCAACTTCGATATCTATTCCGACGAGTATCTTATTTATTTCAATATCGCCGTTTCCATGCAGTATCCTTGAGTCAGGATAAGGATTTTCGAGGCCTTCGATATCAAACCTTTCTTTTTCTTTTGGCCTCAGGTCTTCATAGTCCTTTTTTTTCCGCTCGAGTTCCTTTATTACTGTTTCCATGCCTCTTGGATCATTTTCTATTCCCGTGGATATTGCCTTTTTGTAAAATTCAGAAAGATTCACTTTGAAACTCCTCTAATATTAATATTAAAAATCTGTTTGTCGTTATGGACGGCTTAACGGCTCAAGAGTTCTCTGACCCTCTGATTTACGATTTTTCCGTCAGCAACTCCTTTTGTTTTTGGCGTGATTATTTTCATGACCTTTCCAATATCATTTGAAGATGATGCACCGCACTCCTGAATGGCTGAAAGTATTATACTGTCAAGCTCATCTAAAGAAAGCTGACTTGGAAGGTATGATTGGATTATTTCGAGTTCTTTTTTTTCTTTCTCTGCGAGGGAGATTCTTCCTGCTGCCGTGAACTGTTCGATTGATTCCTTGCGCTGTTTCGCCTGTGATGATAACACAGAGAGGATATCCTCATCTGTCAGATTGCCCATTTTTTCAATTGATTTGTTTTTTAAGGAGGCTTTAAGCATTCTGATGACCGAAAGTTTCAGCGCATCGCCTGCTTTTAAAGCCTCCTTTAGTTCAGTATCAAACTTGTCGAGAATGGACACTATTACCTCGCCGGGGATATCCGTACTCGCTTCGTCGCTTTTTTACGAGCAGCCAGTATTTTTTTCTTTCTCTTAATACTGGGTTTTTCGTAATGCTCCCTTTTTTTAATCTCCGAAAGTATGCCTTCGCGCTCGCATTTTTTCTTGAAATGTCTGAGGGCGCTCTCAAGAGATTCGGTGTCTCTTACTTTTACAGAGGGCATTTTATATCTCACCCCTCTCTCTCTTTGAATTTTGCAAATACTTTACCAATTCATTGAAAAATATGTCAAATAATCATTGGTGCGCCCAGGAGGATTCGAACCCCCGGCCTTTGGATTCGTAGTCCGACGCTCTATCCAACTGAGCTATGGGCGCATACATTTAACAAGAGGCGGTAAATTGCAAATCATATTTTAGCATAATATATTTATAAAATCTAAATAAAAATTGAGCCGGCTTCTAAAATAACCCATTGCTTAAAATTAGAGATAGAAAGTTGTCATTTCGAGCAAGTGAGCCGAAGCCCTGAGCAAAGCGAAGGGGAGAAATCTTGTCGTTTACCGTGAAGATTTCTCATACACTTCTGGTATTCGGAATGACAAGTAAATCAAGGTGTTACAAGTCTATGTCTATTTTTCGCCCTTATTACACTTTTGACAGGCTCAGGTTATCAGTTATGGACTTAACCCGAAGATTCTGTTGACAGGTTTTCTATGCATTCCTTCATATCATCAGGAACTGGACTCGAAAACTCAAGATATTGCCCGCTGAAAGGATGGTTAAAGCCAAGCATTTGAGCGTGAAGCATTTGGCGTGGAAATATAACCCTTTTTCCGTTTATTTCTATTTGTGTTTTTTTTCCGTAGGTTTTGTCCCCGAGCACAGGATGCCCGATAGCGGAAAAGTGTACCCTTATCTGGTGGGTTCTTCCAGTGCCAAGTCTTGCCTCAATAAGTGTGGAGACTCTGAATCTCTTTATAACCTTCCATCTGGTAACTGCCTCTTTTCCACGCTTGATTCTGGTTGACATCTTTTTCCTGTCGGTCAGGGAACGGCCAATATCGAGCATTATTTCTCCTTCGCTGTTTTTCATATCTCCATACACAAGGGTTAAGTATTTTCTGTTGATTGTTCTGTTTTTAAACTGGTCTGAAAGCGTGTAATACGCCCTGTCATCAAGCGCTATAACAAGAACGCCGGAGGTATCCTTGTCAAGCCTGTGAACCACGCCGGGTCGCAGGGGCGCTCCTATATTTGCCAGTTTTTTGGAGTGATGCGCTAATGCATTTAACAGAGTACCGGTTTTATGCCCAGCCGCAGGATAAACTACCATTCCTGCTGGCTTGTCGATTACAGCGATATATTCATCCATGTAAAGGATGTTCAGACTGACCGGTTCGGGTATGAGGATACTTTCATTTTCACTGTCTTCGGATATATGAATTGCGATAATGTCACTGCTTTTGATTTTATAGTTTTGTTTCTCTGAGGCATTGTTCACAAGCACATTTCCGGACTGGATGAGTTTTTGAACCTGTGAACGGGTAATGCCTGTTTTTTGGGAAACAAACACATCCAGCCTCTCAGAAACATCTTCCGGCGCAACATTCACAATAATATCTTTCATATACAGCCATATTATATCAGAGCAATGCAATTCCTGAAAAAGAACGTATCTGTTCTTAACCAGAACACTGCGGTTGAGCCATAATATGGTCATGGCACAGGCAGATAAATTGCGAATTATATGGATTTTTATCTGTTCATGCCATACTATAACCGCATTTTTTGGTTAAGTGCTTCTGCTTCTTAATATAAATTAAGGTTTGTTTCTTCAGATGGCTTGCACTTTATGCTATAATCAATAGCTTGCAATAAGGAGGAATGCTTTGAAACTCAACGAATTGACTATCTCAGAATTAAGAAGGCTTCTTGACAACAGGGATATTAAGCCCTCTGAAATACTCGATGACGTATACAAAAGAATAGATGATGTTGAAGATAAAGTTAAGTCTTATATTACCTTAACAAAAGAGCAGGCATATAAAATGGCTGAAGAAGCCGAGCAGTCAATTATCTCCGGCAGCATGTCCATACTTTCAGGTATTCCTGTTGCTGTCAAGGATAATATGTGCACAAAAGATATTTTGACTACCTGCGCTTCGCGAATCCTTCATAATTTCATTCCTCCTTATGAGAGCACTGTTACGGGCAGATTGAATAAACAGGGATATGTGCTTGTTGGCAAGGCAAACATGGATGAGTTCGCTATGGGTTCTTCCACAGAAAATTCAGGATTCCATACTACCAGAAATCCGTGGAACCTGAATTGCGTGCCGGGCGGCAGCAGCGGCGGCTCGGCTGCCGCAGTAGCAGCAGGCGAATGTATAGCTGCCATTGGTTCTGACACAGGAGGTTCTATCAGGCAGCCTGCTTCGCTGTGCGGTGTTGTAGGCCTAAAGCCAACCTATGGCAGGGTTTCAAGATACGGGCTTGTTGCTTTTGCTTCATCTCTGGATCAAATAGGTCCGATAACAAGGAATGTCATGGACGCGGCAATAATGCTCAATGCGATAGCGGGGCACGATGCAAAGGATTCAACATCAGCGCAGGTTGATGTGCCTGACTTTGTTAAGTCATTGGGACAGGATGTAAAAGGGCTTAGAATGGGTATCCCAAAAGAATATTTTATTGCCGGAATGAACAAAGAAGTCGAATCCTCTGTTCGTTCAGCCATAGAAAAGCTTGAATCATTGGGCGTGCAGCCTGTTGAGATTTCGCTTCCACATACAGGGTATGCGGTTGCCGCTTACTATATACTCGCCACTTCCGAGGCATCTTCAAATCTTGCGAGATATGACGGCGTCAAATACGGATTCAGGGCTTCTGGCAAGGATTTGATTGACATGTATTTGAACACGAGATCTCAGGGATTTGGTCCCGAGGTTAAACGCAGGATAATGCTTGGCACATATGCTTTATCGTCCGGCTATTATGATGCGTATTATAAGAAGGCGCAACAGGTAAGGACGCTGATCAGGCAGGATTTTGATGAGGCGTTTAAACATGTTGATGTGATAGTTACACCCACTTCTCCATTTACTGCGTTCAGAATAGGAGAAAAGGCGACTGACCCTTTGCAGATGTATTTATCGGATATATTTACTATATCGGCGAATCTTGCCGGAGTGCCTGCTGTTTCGATTCCCTGCGGCTTTGCAGGAGACGGCCTTCCTGTCGGACTTCAGATAATAGGAAAAAATTTCGACGAAGAAACTGTTTTAAAGACTGCGTATGCGTATGAGCAGACCACAACATGGCATTTAAAAATGCCGGCCTTATAATTCAATTATCTCCGCGGTCATGCTTTTAAGATTAACCGTTGCAATCGTGGGCCTGCCATGAAGCCATCCGCAGACCTCTCCCGGATTAACAATAAGAGTTTTTTTATGATATGTGATGACCGGTTCATGGGTATGCCCGAAGACAATGAGATCAAAATGCCCGCTGTCAGCAAGGGCTTCCACAACATCAGGTTCATGCATTACGACTATTTTTTTCCCGTTCAGGACAAACTTATGGGGTTGCGCATATATACGCTCAGAATAAAGCTTGTTCAAAAGTATCTTTTCGCCGTCATTGTTGCCAAAGATTCCCGTAAACCCGCCATTAAAGAATTTTAATGCCCGCCATGTGAACGGAGATGTAAAGTCGCCAGCGTGTATAATGTGTTCGACATTATTCGCATTAAATATATCAACCGCTTTTTTGAGGTTGTCAATATGGTCGTGGGTATCAGAGATTATTCCGATAAACATTAAAAATTTTATCACAGCATTAGAGGCAACATCAAATTTTCTGGTGTTTTTGACTTTAAATAACCATGTGTCATGAATTATAATTGATGTCAATGGGATTTTGGGGGGACATAAAAAGGGATTTACGGGC
>JBBILM010000051.1:0-14728 GCA_037444915.1 Nitrospirota bacterium
GGAAAGCTCAGGGACAGACAGAAGGCAGAGCGAAAGATCGGCAGACTGCTTGAGAGAAATAGCCGAGCAGCTTCACTCTTTGACGTGACAGTTGCAGAAACCGGCACTGGGAAAGACAAACGACTGGCCGTAAAAATTACAAAGAATGAAGCCCGCTATCAATGGGCGCTGCACTGTAGCGGCAATTACATTCTGCGCACCAACTGGAACGAGGCTGATCCAAAAACAATCTGGAACAGATACATTCAATTGACGGAAGTAGAAGATGCCTTCAGGACGGAAAAACATTATCTTGGTATGCGGCCTATATATCACCACAAGAAAGACAGAACTCAGGCACATATACTGGTCTGTTTCTTATCCCTGGCAATGTGGAGAACACTTCAGCAGTGGATGAAGGCATCGGGTATCGGCACAGCGCCAAGGAAACTCATTGAGGAAATAAAGGAAGTGCGATCCCTTGATGTTGTACTACCTGCCAGGGATAAAACCATCAGATTGCGTGTGGTATCTGCACCTACGAAAGAACTGAAGGTGTTACTCCAAAGACTGAAGATTCAATTGCCAAACAGGCCCAAGATTATCGAAAATGCACCAAATGTAGTGGAGAAAATAGCCTGTTTGCAACTGTAACTGCTTGATATATCTATCTTTCAATTTTCCAACTGCGGAACATGGGCTAAAGGGAGTTACCCACTCAATATGAGAAAGAGCCTGAAAGACTATCATATAACAAATGCTTTATCAAAAATCACAAAGTGACATCAACGGCAATGCCTGTCTTTTCCTGAATTATAGCGTCCACCTTCTGCCAGTCCACCCTGTCAGATATTCCCTTCTCTTCTATAAGCCTTATCGCCTCAATTCTCAGGTCATTGAATCTGCCGTAAACATCTCTATGCACTTCCATGAATATCCTGCCCTGGTCAGATACCGCTATTTTGACAGGCTCATATATCAACTCACCAGGTGTATGTCTATCAACATCTTTAAAGAATTCCTCCATATTCTCAGGCAGCACCCTGATGCACCCGTGGCTGCTGTATTGGTAAACCGATGTCGGCCATATGGTTTCGTGTATCACTACACTTGGGATAGAAGTATCTATCGCAAATCTTCCAAGCGGATTGTCCCTGCCAGGAGGCACAATGGTCTTTACCGGCTTTCCCTCCATCTTCATCTTCCACTGCATGGACAAGGGCACACGCCACGTAGGATTCTTCCTCTTGCCAATAATTTCAAATTTACCAACAGGTGTTCTCCATCTGGTTATCCCCTTCCAAGAGGGCATGCCAAGCCCTACGGGAAAGGCCATAGCAAGGGAATTGTTTTTAAAGTAGTAGAGCATCTTATCAGCTATGTTAATAATAATCCCGTTGTCAACTGTTTTGGGTATAATCCTTCTCGTATTCACAACAAGTTCCTGTCCGGGGTGTATATATTTATTTATGTCAAGATCATTGTCCTTTACTATGTTTTTCCAGCTTACCCCGAGTTTTGCGCCAATAAACTCGATACTGTCGCCCTTTACAACACGATAAACAATGTCGCCGCCAATAACAATATCAGCGTCAGATACGCCGGGCCGGAAAATAAGAAGCAATATTGCGATAAAATATTTAGCCATTATTATTTAAAAAAAGGGAATAAGCCTTTATTTTTTGACAGTTTCACCTTATGTCAATTATGACAATCAGGGGGTGCGCCAATTTCACAAATCCTTTTTTTATGATAATATTAAACATTAAAATTAATCTGGAGGGCAAATGAACCTGTCATTCGAAAATGCCTCATCTTGCTGGAAGGTCATATTATCGGATATTTCAAAGGGAATGGAATTACTGCCAGTTATAGAGAGGTTCGCAGTTAATAACACGGCGCCGGCAAAAATTGTCTTTGGCACATCAGGATGGCGGGGTGAGATAGGAACTGATTTCACATTCAATAATGTGAGAATTGTTGCTTCCGCGATAATTGAGGCATTCAAAAGCAATGACCCGTTCTTTATGAAGGCAATGGGCGTATCCGGTTTCCAAGACATACAAAAAAAAGGGGCGATAGTGGGCCATGATAACAGATTCCTCGGCCAAGAATTCGCCATGGAAGTTATAGGCATACTCCAAAAAAATGGCATAAAAACATGGTATGCCGGGGAAGCTACAACACCCGAATTTTCTGCTGGCATAGAAATGCTCAATGCTGCGTGCTCAGTAAATCTGACGCCTTCGCATAATCCGGCCAACTACGCAGGATTCAAATTCAATCCTTCGGACGGAGGACCTGCCGGTACTGAGATAACAGCTAAGTTTGAAGAGATGGCAAACAGAATAATGAAAGACGCACCCGTGCTTGAGCATGTAATTCCGGAGAGCATCGACAATGTTGACCTGACCCGATTGTATGCGCAATATCTGATTGAACGGAAAACACTTGATATCCAAAAAATAAAGGATTTTATACTGAAGGAAGATTGCGTTATCTGCATTGACAATGTTCATGGGGCTACGAGAGGCCGGATACAGGCCATACTCGGAGAAAGCCCAAATCTCAAATATTTGAGGACAGAGGATGATTATCTATTTGGAGGCATAGCTCCCGAGCCATCCGAAAAAAACATGAAAGGCGTGGAAACGGCTCTGATAGAAAGCAATGCTTCTTTTAAACTCGGTGTAATTATGGATCCGGACGGCGACCGCATAAGATACACTGACGGCAATATGCAGATTCCAATGAACTATTTCGGTGCGATGGCGCTCCATTTTCTTAATGTGCACAAGGGCATAACAGGGGTTGTGGCAAAATCCTGCGGAACAAGCAATTTTGTCAATGCCATTGCTGAAAGGCATGGCATACCTGTAAAGGAAACTAAGGTGGGTTTTAAGAACTTCAGGCCATATATGCTGAAAACATCAGTTGAAAGGGCAATAGTCGCTTTTGAGGAATCTGACGGCATATCCGGCTATAACAACACACTGGAAAAAGATGCGTTATTCGGTTTGCTGCTGGCCATAGAAATGATGGCTGCAACAGGTAAAAACATTAGTCAATATCTGAAATGGCTTATGGATGAATATGGCTATTATTATCCTGACCGCTCGGGCATAGCAGTCGACAGAGATCTTGTGGGCGAACCTCTTCTGAAAAAGCTTTCGATTATTGGGGAAAAATATAAAAAAGGAACTATAGTAAATATTGGCAAGACTGACAGGTTTGTTAAAGATGTCATCACAGTCGACGGCACAAAACTCGTATTTGACGATGGTTCATGGCTTATGATAAGGCCTTCAGGCACTGAGCCAAAGGTCAGGTTTTATATAGAGGCAAGGACTGAGGATGGGAAAAAGGCCGTATTCGAATTAGCAGAGAGGATTACAAAAGAGGCGTTAAACAAAAAGTAGTATCAAAACAGATTACATATCCCTTCTGCCTTCGAGGGCCTTTGCCAAGGTAACCTCATCAGCAAACTCTATGTCGCTTCCGATTGGCAATCCATAAGCTATCCTTGTTACCTTTATATTCAAATGTTTGATTACTTCTGTTATGTATCTGGCTGTTATCTCGCCCTTTGTATTCGGGTTTGTCGCAAGAATCACTTCTTTTACAGTACCTATCCCGTTTGAACCAGATTGTATGCGGTCAGAGAGTTCTTTTATTTTCAGTTTATCCGCTGTAATCCCGTCAATAGGTGAAAGGGCGCCGAGCAATACATGATACATGCCTCTGAACCCTGTTCTTTCTATGGCAATAATATTAGCCGGCTCTTCAACAACGCATATTTTACTCTTATCCCTGTCAGGATTATTGCATATGTAACATGGATCGGCATCAGTGATATTAAAGCATATTGAGCAAAAGCATGCCTTGTCCTTTACATCAACAATTGACCTTGCTATGGCCTTTGCCTCATCAGGAGGCATTGTAAGAATAAAAAAGGCGAGCCTTTGCGCTGTTTTCCTGCCAATGCCCGGCAGTTTAGTCAGGTTTGTTATAAGGTTTTCTATTATTCCCTGTGCCATATCAATAATTAAGAATATAAAATTATGAATTGCGAATTACGGAGGTCACTAATTGTAAAAAATTAAATTCCTTAATTGTTAATTTATAATTCCTAATTTATTTAAAAAGGTTTCCCAATCCTCCCATGCCGGGTAACTGGAGTCCCATCGTAAGTTTCGACATATCCTCGTTTACCATTTGCTGCGCCCTTCTAATCGCCTCATTTGAAGCAGCCAGAATAAGATCCTGAAGCATCTCAACATCATCCGGATTTACGACATCTTTTTCAATTTTTATGGATATCAGTTCTCCTGCACCGCTCGCAACAACAGTAACCATACCTCCTCCGGCGCTTGCTTCAACCGTCTTTGTCCTTGCTTCTTCCTGCATCCTCTGCATCTCTGCCTGCAGTTTCTGCGCTTCCCGCATCATATCACCAAGCATCTTCTTAGACATATTTTCCTCCTGATTGAAAAAATATAAGCTATGGTTTAATGGATTTTCCGTATAACAAAAATACTGCGGTTTAACTGCAATATTGCAATAAAACACATTGATTATATCATAGCACACCAAACCAAAGATATAAGCAAGCACCACAGAAAAATAACTGCCATCACTGATTACCCCCGCGGCCTCAATTACATCATACGATTATAGTCATAACTCAATCCTGTGTCTTATCTTTACTTTTGCAATATTAATATTGATTAGGCTATTCTTAATGACAGCAAGGAATAGGCCATGATTAATTCCAATAACATCCCATCTGTCTTTAAATCCTCATCAGAAAAATATAAGGACTTTGTTGCATTCAATTATTTTGATGATTCGTGGAAGGTTATGACATATGGGGACTTTTTTACGCTTTCAGACAAAATTGCGGGGTTTCTCGCGCTGAACGGGTTGAAAAAGGGTGACAGGGTCGCCATCGTCTCTGAAAACAGGCCTGAATGGTGCGCGGCATATATGGCTGTATTGATGTGCGGCTGCATTGCTGTTCCAATTGACGCCCAGTTGGGAAGTGATGAGCTTAACAATCTTTTCTCAGACTCAGAAGCAAGAGCTGTTTTTTATAGTTCAAAAACAGAGACTAATGTCATCAATGCGATCGAAGGCAGCGGTATAAAGGGGATAAATTTCGATGGTCTTGCCATTCATAATCAAGGTTATTCAGAGCTTTCTTCAGGGAGTCCGGAAATATCCGAAGATGACATCGCTTCCATTATTTATACATCAGGAACAACAGGAAAGCCAAAAGGCGTAATGCTGTCACATGGGAACTTCTGTTCTGATGCTGCTGCTGTCATACAATCTGGACTTGTCAGCCACGACGACAATGTCCTTTCAATACTTCCGCTGCATCATACCTATTCATTTATGTGCACATTTGTCGTGCCGGTATTTCAGGGATCTGTCATTACTTTTTCTCCTGGTCTAAAATCCAGCCAGATAATCTCGGCTATAAAAGAGAGAAATGTGACAATAGTGGTTTCTGTACCAAGACTCCTTGAGATGATAGCCAGCGGGATTTTATCAAAGATAAAGGAAAGCGGTATTTCAGCTGTTCTTTCAGCGATGCTTAAAATATCCGGAGCTCTTAGAAAAAAATTAGGTATAAATACCGGCAAAATAGTGTTTAAAGCAGTTCACAAAAATTTTCCAAAAGTAAAATTTTTCGCGAGCGGCGGCGCCAAATTATACCCATCTGTGATGAATGACATGGAATCCCTCGGATTTAAAGTGCTTGAAGGCTACGGATTAACAGAAACATCCCCTGTAATTACATTCAATCCGGCGGATAAGAGGAAATCCGGTTCTGCTGGGAAAGCATTGCCGGGTGTTGAGATCCGAATCGCGCATGATGGTGAGATAATGGCAAAAGGGCCTATGGTTATGAAGGGTTATTACAGAAATCCTTCGGCTACTTCAGAGATCATAAAGGATGGCTGGCTATTTACAGGTGATACAGGTCATCTGGATGAAGAAGGTTATTTATTTATAACTGGCAGAAAAAAAGAGGTTATAGTGCTCAGTTCAGGCAAGAACATTTATCCGGAAGACGTGGAAAACGCTTATATGTCCATACCTCTTATAAAAGAGCTATGCGTGATACCCTCTGTCACTGCTTTAACAGATGGAGAGGCAGGACTTACTGTGCCTGATTCGCTCCATGCAGTAATAGTTCCAGATCTCGACCACGCAAAAAAGGAATTGATAGGCAATATAGCAGAGGCATTGAAATGGCAGATAAACAGCGTCTCGATGAGGCTTCCCGAGCACATGAGGATTAAAGGATTTACTCTCCATTCAGAGCCGCTTCCGCGCACCAGATTAGGCAAGCTGAAGAGGTTCATGGTGCAGGGGCTTGCAGCGGCAAAATCCGACGAATCAGTTCAAAGAAAAGAAGACAAAAGCCTTTTGGACGATGAAACAGGCAGAAGGGTCGTTGAATGCATAAAGCCTTTAATGCCTGAGGATATCCCTGTTCAGTCCTCTGACAACCTCGAACTCGATCTGGGCTTTGATTCACTGAAAAGGATAGAGTTCATATCGTCTCTTGAGGCGATGTTTAACATAAGCCTTCCTGAAACATTTATTTCAGAGGTTCAGACAGTCGGAGACGTGGTCGAAAAACTGAAAACCGGAGTTGTAATCGGAAAGGCAAAATCAGGCGCCTTATTGTCATGGAAAGATATACTTCAAAAACAGCCACCCGGTATTGATTCAAAAGGCACGGTTTTTTCATTTGGCAAGATAGAAACAATGTTAATTTATATATTATTTATGCTCCAGAAGATTTTTTTTAAGCTATTTTACCGCCTTAATGTTGAAGGCGCATCTAATATCCCGGAAAAAGGGGCATTCGTTATAGCTCCCAATCATGTCAGCCACCTCGATGGATTTGTGATTGCCGCTTCTGTTCCTTTTAAAACCTTTAAAAATCTGTATTTTCTCGGTTTCCAGAAATACTTCGCTGGAGGCAAGATAAGATCATGTTTTGCGCGGGCAAGCCATGTTATACCGGTTGACCCGGATACATACCTCCATGCCGCTTTGCAGATGTCTGCTTATGTGTTAAGAAATGAAAAGGCCATTTGCGTGTTTCCTGAAGGAGGAAGGTCTTTTGACGGGAATCTGATGGAATTTAAAAAGGGCATAGGAGCGCTCTCAGTTGAGATGAGGGCGTCAGTTGTGCCTGCCTTTATCAAAGGCACATTTAAAGCCCTTCCAAAGGGCGCCTGGTTTCTGAAGCGCTCAAAAATCACCGTAAGATTTGGACTGCCTGTTACCTCATCCGACATTGATTTCAGCCTGAAGCATGAAAAAATAGATGCGTACCAGTTTTATGCGGATGAATTGAGAAAAAAAGTCGCTGAACTGTCAAATGGATAAAAAAAATAAAATGTGTTAAATTTATTCTGCGGCTGCCATTATTGCTGCTGCGGTATTCATTGTTTAACATGATTAAAATATAAAAGGAGTTTTTATGACAGAAAGTTTCCAGTACAGAGTATATACGGAGGAGGAAGATCGTATTTACAATACTGCAATTGCCAAGATATTGAATAATTTGAAAAGTGGTCTTAATTTCAAAGAGGCCTGCAGCATGGTAGAAGTTGAAGACTTGGAATTGAAGCGCTTTATTGTGGATGATGCATTGAAGGTGAGCATAGCTGATATGCATTTTTCCAGAGGCATGTCGATCGAGCAGATTTCGGATGTATTAAACATACCGGTAAATATCCTTGATATTGTCAAAGCGCAGATGCTCGAGGAAGTAGGCGTCACAGCATCAGAAATCTACAAAATGAGCAATCCTGACAGCCCTATAGGCAACGCTTAATGTCCCTATCAGATAGCATGAATAAAAATGTAAAGGTTTATTCACTCAGCACATGCGCGTCATGCAAAAAAGTTAAGCAATTTCTCGATAAACATGATGTAAAGTATGAATATATAGAGGTAGACCTCCTTGACAGCGGCGAGCAATGGCTGATGTCAAAAGAGGTAAAGAAATATAATCCCTCAGCCACCTATCCTACTATTGTAATAGAAGAGGTGTTCACGGGATTTGACGAGGAGAGGCTGAAAAATACTCTGGGCATAAAATAACCCTGAGTCAGCCTTAATATTTCGTTCATTGTCAGGAGGAAAAACATACGATGTTCACTGATTTGTTAACATTATCAGATGTAAAAAAAGAGCCTTATATCCTTGAGAACATAAAATGGGATCTGGAGCCAAAGACATTAATGGAACCGAGATGCGAAATAACAGAAACCGGCTTGAAATATCGGGGCCAGATAAGGGCGTTTATGTTTTATATTGATACAATGGATAGGGAGCCTGGCCTGTTTTTATTGGGACATACAGCAGCGGATTATGCGGAAACAATAGCGCATATTGTTGAAATACCAAAATCCCTTTTACTGGAAGCCGTTGAAGAAAACAAGAAAAAGTCATACTTCAATATGTATCCAATAAATAAAAAGATTGAGGAGTGGCTTAAGAAGGAATTGGGATTATAGTCCGACAAGCTATCTCGCAAAGGCATTATCTGGGCAAGACCGTTTCTTTTTCAGAAGGCGACTCTTCAACCGCTTGTTCCATATCTTCAGTGACTAAATCTTCATAAGCGGGAATTACAATGCCCCTCTTTACCATAATGCTGTAAATTATCCTTGACCGGTTTTCAATGTATTTGGAGTCACCGGTTGGATTGTATTTTCTCGGATTGGGAAGCGCTGACGCCAGACGGGCGGATTCTTCAGGGGTTAAAGATGAAGCTGATTTGCCGAAATAATGTCTTGAGGCTGCCTCTATTCCAAATATTCCCTCACCCCATTCAGCGATGTTCAGATACAGTTCGAGGATTCTCTCCTTAGAGAGGCTTTTTTCTATTCTCCATGTGAGAATCGCTTCCTTCATTTTTCTGACCGGATTCTTTGACGGCGTAAGATAAAGATTCTTAGCGAGCTGCTGGCTGATAGTGCTGCCGCCGAACTTGAACTTTTTGTGTTTTATGTCCTTTTCTATTGCCTTTTGAATAGCCTCAAGATCAAAGCCTTCATGCATCCAGAATTTGTCATCCTCTGCTATTGTGACTGCCTTTATTAAGTATGGTGATATGTTTGACAAGGATATCCATCTATGGCTGATGTTTATTTTTTTACCTTTCTTTTTCCACTCGACCTGGCGGTATTCCATAAAAGAGGTTTTTTCTGGATTCTTTTTTTTCAGTTTTGATACATCAGGATAGACAAAGTAAAAGCCAATGTATAGAACTATTGCAGAAAAAAGTATAGAAATAAGGAATTTGAATCCCTTTCTGCCTTTACCGTGCGTAATTATATCTCTTGCCATGTCCTGTCGTTATCACGGGCAGTAAGGTCAATATTTGTGCTGACTGCTGACTTCCTCGTAAATAAGCCTGGAAATATCTTTAATGTCACTGGCGAGCATCTCAAAGCTGCTGCCCCTGCTCATAACGCACAACAAATATGGAGATTGCGGATAATAGACTATTCCGCAGTCATGCAGTTGAATCTGCTTAACAATATTTGGATTGTCGGCATCGATTATCTTTCTTTCTCCAAACTTAGTTGCTGTCGCTATATTTATGGGGACTGAAGCTATCAATCCGCCTTTAAAGTCTGCCTTGCTCAAATATCCAAGCGCCTTCTCGGACATGTCGCGATCCAAATACGAGGCATTAAAGAGTATCCTGAAAAAAGACGCGTATGTCTTGACCTGCATATAATTCTCTGTTTTCCTTAAACCAGGCACATCTATACCGAGGTCTTTATACACTTTGTAATATGTCCTCTCCTGTATAACTGCAAGGAGCAGTTCAGCCGCATTATTGTCTGAATATGTTATCATCCTGTAAATCAATTCATCAATGGTATACTTCTTGCCGGGTTGCATAACATCCGAAGGCTTTATGTTCTCTTGGAGATTATAATCAAAGCTGCCGTCGTATAATACTTCTTTAGCCAGCACCTCCGGATTATCCTCGGCTATTTTCAGGAGCGCTATCATTACAGGCCCTTCAGCAGGCTCGCAGGAGAAAACTCTTCTTTTTCGTTTATGCCGAACCATGGCCCGTTATTCAGGTCGCGGAAATATACAGATATATGACTGGCCCTGCCAGCGCTGAGCATTCCTTCAACAAGTTCATTAACCCTATCCTTAAAGGGCATAAGCTCCCTGAATATAACAGCATCATTTTCTATTTCACACTCAAGAAGGGGATTTATAAAAGTATATCCGCCCTGTCTGATCTCACGGGGAGCAGGCTTTTTTCAAAAATATTGCCCACAGCAAACCAGCCAATAAATATACCCGCTGCAAACGCAAGAATAACCGGGGCATTGAAAACCCTTCCTTTAAGTTTATTGAAAATACCCTTTAACATTTATATTTCATGTTTTGTCTATTCCCTGTTCGGCTTTGGCCTCTTATTAGCCTCAAGCACCTTCTTTCTCATTCTAACACACTGCGGCGTGACTTCAACAAGCTCATCTTCTTTTATAAACTCCAGCGCCTGTTCAAGATTCAATATCTTGGGAGGTATTAGTTGTATAATGTCATCAGACCCCGATGCGCGCATATTGGTCAGCTTTTTTTCCTTCGTGACGTTTACATCGAGGTCATTGTCCCTCGAATTTTCCCCTATTATCATGCCCTCATAAACCGCTGTGTTTTCCCTTATAAAAAGCGTCCCCCTCGGCTGAAGGTGAAAAAGCGCATATGGAGTCGATTTACCTGCCCTGTCTGCCACAAGAGCGCCTGTCTGCCTCTTTGACATTGCTCCATGCCATGGCTCATATCCGTCAAACAGGTGGTTTAAAAGACCAGTGCCTTTTGTGTCAGTCAGGAATTGAGACCTGAAGCCTATTAATCCCCTTGAGGGAATCCTGAATTCAAGCCTTACCCTTCCATGCCCGCCCTTCTGCTGATCGGTCTGCATTTTCTGCATCCGGCCTTTTCTCATGCCGAGCTGCTGCGTCACAACGCCTATAAATTCTTCAGGCACATCTATGACAAGGATTTCCATTGGTTCATGCAGTACGCCGTCAACCACTTTTGTTATTGTCTCAGGCATGGACACGGAAAGCTCATACCCTTCTCTTCTCATCATTTCTATAAGAATCGCGAGCTGCAACTCGCCCCGACCCATTACCTTAAAAGAGTCCGTATTATCAAAGTCAACCCTGATCGAAACATTATAAAGAAGCTCTTTTTCGAGTCTTTCCCTCAAATTTCTCGAAGTGACGTACTTGCCTTCCCTTCCTGCAAACGGCGAGGTATTCACTAAAAAAACCATAGATATGGTAGGTTCATCCACCTTTATTCTCGGCAGAGGTTTTGGCGTATTGGCATCGGTAATAGTGTCCCCTATATTTATTCCTTCTATACCTGAAAGCGCCACTATGTCTCCAACAGATGCCTGCTTTGACTCGGTCCTCTCGAGCCCCTGAAATGTATAGATAGAAGTTATTTTTGTCTTTACTATGCTTTGACTGCCGTTCATCATGGCTACCTGATCTCCAAGTCTAACGGTTCCGGAAAATATGCGTCCAATGGCAAGCCTGCCTAAATAATCACTGTAGTCTATATTGGTTACAAGAAGCTGAAGAACACCTTCCGTATCGCCATGAGGTGGTGGTACTGTTCCGATTATAAGATCAAAAAGGGGTTTAAGGTTTTCAGACTCATCATCCAAAGCAAGCTTCGCAAGTCCTTTTTTCGCGTTTGTATATACAACCGGAAATTCGAGTTGCTCCTCATTCGCATCGAGGTCGATAAAAAGATCGTACACTTCATTTAAAACAGCCTGTATTCTTGCATCTGCCCTGTCTATCTTATTAATTACAAGGATTGGCGGGAGTTTTAGTTCAAGGGCCTTTTTAAGAACAAACCTGGTTTGAGGCAACGGCCCCTCTGAAGCATCTACTAACAGCAATACTCCGTCAACCATTTTCAGGGTGCGTTCTACTTCGCCTCCGAAATCAGCATGTCCCGGAGTGTCAACTATGTTAATCTTAACCCCGTTATAATCAACTGCGGTGTTTTTTGCCATTATGGTAATCCCGCGCTCGCGCTCAAGGTCAATGTTATCCATAACCCTCTCTTGAACCTGTTGATTGGAACGGAATATTCCAGCCTGTTTTAACATGCTGTCAACAAGCGTAGTCTTTCCATGGTCAACATGGGCGATAATCGCTATGTTCCTTAAATCATTTCTTTTCATTAAAAAACCTCTCAATTTTTTTAATAGGTTAAGGTTAAGGCTAAGTTTCGGAAAAGGTTAAGACCTTTTTTGAAGGGAGTTAATAAGCATGTTAAGCTCTTTCCATATACCGATTGTCAGTTCCTCAAGTTCCTCGCACTCCTTATTTTTAAAATAACCTACTTTCTTACCATAAATCAAATGATTTTTTGTCTCTGCTAACGATCCCCTCGAATCATAGTAAAAATTCAGTTTGTCTTTCATATGTTTTCTTCCAAATCCTTCTGATATATTAGCAGAGACCGATAATGCAGAACGTCTTATCTGGGAAGTCGAGCCATAGTCTTCTTTGCGAGGAAGATTTTCTGTGAGCTTAAAAATTCTTACAGCTAACTCCATAGCTTTTTGCCAGACTATCATATCTTCAAATGAATTATATCCCATTATTACTCATCCACCTTAACCTTAACCTCAACCTCAACCTAAACTATACATTGAAATACCATGTTACTATATCCATTCCAAAGAAAAGGGTTATCAGAGACCCCAGCGCCAGAAAGGGGCCGAATGCTATCTTTGTTTTCCTTCCCTTGCCTTTAAATAACATAAGGAATATGCCTGCTATTGATCCTGTCAGACTTCCTAAAAATGTTGTAAGAAGTACGGCCTTCCAACCCATAAATGCACCTACCATTGCCATCATCTTTATGTCCCCGCCTCCCATTCCACCCCTGCTCAGAACAGCAATCAGATAAAACAGCCCTCCTCCTAAAAACAGGCCGGTGATTGAGTTCTTAAAACCTATAGGAAATGCCGCATCAGTAAATGGATCGGGGATAACGAAAGACGCGCCGACAAGTCCTATAACTATGCCCGGCAGGGTTATCACATCAGGTATTATCTGAAAATCGAAATCAATGAAGGTTATAACAATCATCGCAGACGCATATACGAACAGAAAAGGCAGATGCCAGCCTGAGCCGAATTGATTAAAAAGCATGAGATAAAAAATACCGTTTAACAATTCAACTAATGGATAGCGGCCGGAAATCTTTTCTCCGCAATTGCTGCACCTGCCCCTCAGCAACAGATAACTGAGTATAGGTATATTGTTCCATGGCTTAATCGGAGTTTTGCATGTCGGGCAGGATGACGATGGTCTTATAATTGATATATCCCGTGGTATTCTGTAAATGCAGACATTCAGAAAAGAGCCGACTATCAGGCCAAAGATAAAAATAATTACTGTCATGACCACCTCATTTCCCCTGTGGTCGATGACTTTGACGGCGACGCGGTTTTTTTATCTGACATCATATACCTTCAATACTTCATCGCCATAGTGATTGATTACTTTCACTGCTATTTTGCCTGTCTTGGGCATTGGAAATGGCCTGCTCTTTGTGGAATAAATGGTTGACCATGCTGATTCGTCTATTTCTGCTTTGAGCGCTTTTTTAAGTTTTTCATAAGGCTCGTCTGCGCCGCTGAAGTAAGCGTGCCTCACAAAGAAGCTTTCCTCGTTATACTCGGTATCAATAAACCAGCAGGCTATGTCGTCTGTTGAGTGGCTTCTTATCTGTCCTGTTGTCGGGTCATAGACATCAAGACCTTTGATTTCTACGGTGATTAACCCCTCCTCTTTCCTCCCCTTATCTAAGGGGAGGTTAGGTGGGGTTATTCTTTCAATCACTATATCAGGCTCGCCGAAAATCATAAAGAGATTCCCTGCGCCTGTTTTCTTTAAGAGTTCATCACCCATCGCTAAATCGGGATTCATCTTTGCAAGCAATATGTTGAGCCTGCCGTATTTTTCGGTTATTATCTTACTTTTTTGGAAATGCTCTTCTAAATCCCTTTTCTTTTCGCCTGCATGAGGATCAAAGGCAAAGCCGCATACGATAAGCAGGTCAAAGTTTTTCATCGCCTCTTTAGCAGCCTCTTTTACAAGCTCAGGGCTAACTGTCCCATGCTCGGGTCCGATACAGACTGCAACTCTTCTGCTAATTCCCCTCTCCCCTTGAGGGAGAGGGTCAGGGTGAGGGGTCTCTGAGTATTCTCCTTCGCCTTGAATGTATATCCCCGCAAAGGTCTCAAGCCTGTCGAATTTCAGCCTCTCATTTTTGATAGTGTTCTGAACGCCTGCCTTTTTCAGGTTTTCAAGGATCATCGTCTCAAACTGTCCATGTCCTGATGTCCTCTCTGGAGACTTCTCGGACTTCGGCCTTTCTTCATCTGCCGATAAAATCCTGTGCGGCGAGAGGCTTTCGACAGTGAAATGCCCAGCTACGCGGATTCGTTTGTTGTCCATGTATGGCTGGTCATAGAGGATTTCAGTATCAGCATGTTTTGCAATGGCAGCGTCAATCTCTTCCCTGCTCATGCCTTCCTTGATGTCCGGGTTATTGGCAATGGATTTAAGGGTAATATGAGGGACGCGCTTATAAACAAAGCCTTTGCGGATGTCGTTTTCTGTGCGTAACGCCCCCCTCC
>JBBILM010000052.1:0-14670 GCA_037444915.1 Nitrospirota bacterium
AGATTTAAACAGATAGACATATGGATTACGAGTTATGAGATTGATGTGATTTAATTTAAGAGTTAGGACAATGCCTATGAAGTCAAAGCGGCGGGCTGCCAGAAATGGCAACCCGCCGCTTTTTTTATTTTATTGATAAAGATGTTGTCAATTTGATAAACTATTACAATTTTTTACATAATGAGACCTTGAATAATCCACTTTTCTGTCATTCCTGCGAAAGCAGGAATCCAGAAAGCCTTTGATTTTTAAAGACACTGGATTCCCGATTAAGGACTTCGGGAATGACAAATTTAGTTTTTCAAAGGTCTTATAATTAAGGAAAAGAGGAAACATTCATGTTAACTGCATTAAATCAATCCCGTGACATCGCCTTTCTCAGAGAACAGGCGAGAATTATAAGAGTAGAGATACTCAAAATGCTTGAACAGTCAGGTTCAGGCCATACAGGAGGGTCTCTTTCATCCGCTGATATTGTGTCAGCGCTTTATTTTTACAAGATGAAACACCGGCCTGATGACCCGAAATGGAACAGCAGGGACAGATTTATACTTTCAAAAGGCCACGCAGCTCCCCTTCTTTATACTGTGCTTGCCCTCACAGGATACTTTGATAAATTCCTTTTAGGTTCTCTCAGGAAAATCGGGAGCCCTTTGCAGGGACACCCTTCCTCAAAAATGCTTCAGGGAGTTGAGGTATCAACAGGCTCTCTTGGACAGGGTTTGTCAATAGCAAACGGTATGGCGCTGGGGCTCGGTCTCGATAACAGCCAGTCGCGGGTATATTGTCTTTTGGGAGATGGAGAGATTCAGGAAGGACAGGTATGGGAGGCTGCTATGACAGCAAGCCATTATTTCCTCGACAACCTGTGCGCGATTGTTGATTTAAATGATCTGCAGATAGACGGAAAATGTTCGGATGTTATGAAAATAGAGCCAGTACCCCAGAAATGGAAGGCCTTTGGCTGGCACGTATTCGAAATAGACGGCCACGATATGGATGAAATAGTCAATGCGCTTGATGAGGCTGAAAAGATTAAAGGCAAACCCTCTGTTATACTCGCAAAAACTATAAAAGGCAAGGGCGTATCTTTCTTTGAAGGCAAGGCTGAATACCACGGAATTACTCCAACAAAGGAAGAACTTCAAAAAGCGTTAAAGGAGCTGGGAGAAAATGGGAAGTAGAACAGAAGAATCAGGAGTAAAAAGTCAGGGGTCGGGAGCTAATTTCTTCGGGCAGGCAGTTGCCACAAGAGACGCCTATGGCGCTGCGCTTTATGAATTGGGAGCAAGAAATCAAAACGTGGTAGTGCTCGACGCGGATCTTTCTGGCTCCACAAAAACCGCCAAATTCGCAAAGGCTTTTCCCGAGAGGTTCTTTAACATGGGAATATCCGAACAGGATATGATGGGCACAGCCGGAGGCTTATCACTTGCAGGCAAAATACCTTTTGCGTCCACGTTTGCGATATTCGCAACCGGAAGGGCATGGGAGCAGATAAGACAGACTATCTGCTATTCTCATCTGAATGTAAAAATCGCGGCCACACACGCTGGCATTACTGTTGGCGAGGACGGCGCTTCACATCAGGCATTGGAAGATATTGCCGTTATGAGGGCTATCCCAAACTTAATCATTATAGTCCCTTCTGACGGTTATGAAACCAGGCAGGCGATTGACGCGGCCTCTGAATATGACGGGCCTGTCTATATAAGACTGGGCAGGGCCAAGGTGCAGTCTGTTATGCCGGAAGACTATAGATTCAGGATAGGAAAGGCTTATAAATTTAATATGGGAAAGGATGCGAATATAATTGCTTCAGGAATAATGGTGTCAGCGGCTTTGCAGGCGAGGGATATATTGGCTGCTGAAGGAATTGACGCCGGCGTCATTAACATGCCGACAATCAAACCTCTTGATACTGATGCGCTGATGGAAGCTGCAAAGGCGTCAAAACTTATAGTAACGGCAGAGGAGCACTCTGTCATAGGCGGGCTCGGAAGCGCAGTTGCTGAATTCTTATCAGAGAACATGCCTGTTCCCGTAAAACGGGTTGGCACGCTCGATACCTTCGGATGCTCGGGCAAGCCCGATGAACTGCTTAAGCTCTTTGGGCTTACGGCAGAGGATATAGTAAAGACTGTGAAATCATCTGTTGGTTCATAGCCAGTCGTAGCCAAAACAGGAAGGTTCCGACTGTGAGCGGTTAACTATGAAACATTCATGTTTATAAAAAGACACAAAAGGCAATAAAAAATCTCCCCTAACCCCTCTTTTTCAAAGAGGGGGATTATAAGTATTTCCGCACTTTAGCAAAGGGGGAGGTTTTAAAGTGAATAAAGAAACAGTAATGATATATCTTCAGAATGTCTCAAAATATTACGATACGCTGACAGTTCTCAGAAACATTACTTTTGACATCCAAAAAGGGGATATGGCATTTATCACAGGCCCAAGCGGCGCCGGAAAGTCAACTCTCCTTAAATTGCTTTATCTTGCTGAAAAACCTGACGAAGGAGAAATAATTGCCGGCGAATTTAATCTTTCGTCTCTAAAAAAATCCAGGATACCTCTTCTCAGACGGAATATAGGCGTTGTTTTTCAAGACTTCAAATTAATAAATAACCTTTCGGTTTATAATAATGTCGCGCTCGCGCTTCGGGTCAGGGGAGCGAGTGAAAGGGACATAAAGAATGCCGTGTCCGAGGCATTAAAAATCGTCCATCTGAGGCATAAGGCTGACAGTTATCCATCATCTCTATCGGGCGGAGAACAGCAGAGGGCAGCCATTGCGCGCGCGGCTGTGTCAATGCCCCAAATCCTGCTTGCTGATGAACCCACAGGCAACCTCGATCCAAATACTGCAATAGACATCATGGGTGTGTTTAATGATATAAACATTCGCGGCACAACTGTTCTTATTGCGACTCACAACAGGGAGTTGTTCAAAAATACAGGCAGGAGGATACTGAAATTGGATTCAGGCTATTTAGTGGAGGAAAACGCCTGATGGCAATGTCTTATTCTTTTAAATCCGCTTTCCGCAGCCTGTACAGGGACAAGTGGATTAATCTCCTGTCTATTTTCGCCGTAGCATCGAGTTATTTAATTATTACGCTGGTATTCTTTTCAATTTACAATATTGATTCCATAACAAAACGCCTGCCTGACAGGTTTTCACTTATCATTTACCTTAAAAGCAATATAACTCCTGAGCAGACCGAAAATATTATTGGAACCCTTAAAAAAAGAGATGAAATCGCCTCCATTAAACATATATCCGCCAATGAAGCAATGAATGAGCTGAAGCAGGCGCTAAAAAATGCGAGCTACATTCTTGAAGGTCTTAATGAAAATCCCCTGCTGCCTTCTGTTGAGATAAAACTAAAAGAGGCTTTTGTTTCCTCTGAATCGCTAAAAAAGATTTCCGAGGAACTAAGGGCTTTAAACGGAGTAGATGATGTTCATTACGGCGAAAAGGTCGCAGAGGCGATTCATCTATTAAGAAAATCCGCAAATAATATAAGCCTTATACTTTTCCTCACTGTTTCTGCCGTGGTTGTCTTTATTACTTACAGCACCGTAGAAATACTTTTTTACAGGAGAAAAGAGGAGATAGAAATAACCAAACTCCTCGGCGCGACAGGCGGTTTTATAAGGATGCCATTTCTTATAGAAGGCGGCATTATAGGCCTTTTGGGCGGCATCATAGGCTCCCTGAGCGGCTTCGCATTCTATGTTGCCGTAAGTTACAGACTGACTTTGGTAATACCTGCAATTCAATCACTCGTATTTCCATTTGAAATCTTGCTTTCATTGCCTATCATAGGTATTGTTCTCGGTGTTATCGGCGCTATCATAGCCGTGGGGAGACTGAGATTTTAATCAGTGAACAGTGAAAGAAAAATAACGCAAAAGGAACACGGGTTAGGTATAAAACCGTACGTTCTTCTGTTCATGCTATTCACTATTCACTGTTCGCTTATCACATTTGTCCACGCCCAAAGCCCTCAGCAGGAATATGAGAAGATGCAAAGGGATATACGCAAACAGAGCAAAAAACTCGCGTCAGTCAAAAAGACCGAACAGAACGTCCTTGATGAACTCAGAAAAACAACTGCCGAACTTAACGAAATCGAAAAGCAGCTTACTTCCCAGAGGGGAAAGATAAAGAAAATACAGCAGACTATAAATGCCCTTGATGCGGACATCATTAATAAAAAGGAAGGCATTAATAAACAGGACGCTCTCCTTAGGAAAAGACTGCTGGCGCTCCAAAAACTCAGCAAGGAAAATGATGCCTTACTAATACTGCTCAGCTCTGAGGATATTTCGCAAACAGCCCGCATATTCCGCTACCTGCAGGACATTTCAGGCTATGACCACAAAATTATCAATAAATACAAAGAGGATGTGGCTGTTTTAAGCGAAAAGCAGGCTCAATTCAAAAAATTATCCGATGAACTGCGGGTTGAGGAAGGAAAACTGACAAAGCTCGAAACATCGGTAAAGGAAAAGAAAAAGCAGCGGGAATCTCTCCTTGTAAGTGTTAGGAAAGAAAAAATCCATTACGAAAGGATGATCAGCGATCTTAAAAAGTCATCCAACAGGCTTCTTCGCATAATACAGCAGTCAGAAAAAGAGGAAGCTGAAAAAAGAAAGAAAAGGGAAAAAACCAAAAAGCCGGGCACTTCCACGCCTCAAAAAAAGGAAAAAGAACCGCCTGAAGACAGCGCATTTGCGAGACTGAAAGGAAGACTCCCCTGGCCTGCAGCAGGCACAGTCGCTATTCAATACGGCTCACAGGTTGACCCATTGTTCAATCTCCCTGTTTTCAGGAGCGGAATACACATTAAAACAGCCCTTGGAACCACGGTCAGGTCTGTTCATGAGGGAACGGTTGTATTTGCGGATGATTTTAAGGGGTATAATAAATTGGTGATAGTCAGTCATGGCAATGGATATCACACCCTTTATGGAAATCTGAACAGGATTTTTTTAAAAAATGGCGTTATAATAAAAGATAGTGAAAGCATAGGGGAAGTCGGCGAGTCCAACGCTCTTGGAACGAGCGGTCTGTATTTTGAAATCAGGTACAAGGGCAAGCCCCTCGATCCCCAGCAATGGTTAAAAAAATAACTGGAACACACGGAGGATAAAATGTTTTCAAGTAAAAAAATGGCAATAGTCATGATTGTTCTTTCTATTGCGTTGTTAAGCGCATTTGCGGGCAGGTGGTCTGCAGAAGCCGTTAATTCACAGACCAGCGCGTATGAAGAGCTAAAAATCTTCGCAGAAGTAATAACCCTCATAAACAAGAACTATGTTGAGGAAGTTAAGATTAAAGACCTCGTCAATAGAGCAATCAAAGGCATGCTCACATCCCTTGATCCCCATTCCGGATATATGACGCCCGATGCCTTTAAGGAGTTTCAGGTCGAAACAAAAGGAGAGTTTGGCGGCATCGGAATACAAATCGGCATAAAAGACGGGGCATTGACAGTAATAGCCCCTATAGACGACACACCTGCTTATAAGGCCGGGATAAAGGCAGGCGATAAAATCACAAAGATATCCGGTGAATCAACAAAGGATATGGGGCTTCATGTAGCAGTTTCAAAGATGCGCGGACAGAAAGGCACGCCAGTCACAATAACCATTATGAGGGAAGGGTGGAAAGATGTAAAAGACTATACAATAGTCAGAGACATAATAAAAATACAGAGCATTAAGGCCAAGATGCTGCCTGACAATATAGGATATGTAAAGATAACCCAGTTTCAGGAATTAACCGCTAATGACCTTGCCGCATCCCTTGATAAGCTCAAAAAGGAAGGCATGACATCACTTATCCTCGATTTAAGAAACAACCCGGGCGGCCTTCTCAACATTGCTGTTGATGTTGCGGAGCAATTTCTTCCCCCTAATAAGCTCGTTGTTTACATCAAAGGAAGGGTTGGAGAGAAAACAGATTATCTCACAAAGAACGATAAAGCTAAATTCCCGGACATGCCCATGGTTGTTCTGGTGAATCAGGGCAGCGCGAGCGCTTCGGAAATTGTTGCCGGCGCATTAAAAGACTGGAGCAGGGCAGTAGTGATAGGCGTGCAGACATTTGGAAAAGGCTCTGTGCAAAGCCTTATTCCTCTCAGCGACAATTCAGGGGTGCGCCTCACGACTGCAAAATACTACACTCCCAAAGGAATCAGCATTCAGGGCACGGGCATTACTCCCGATATAGTTGTAAAGATCGAGGCAAAAAATGGAAAAGAGCACCCTGTCATAAGGGAAAAAGACCTTGAAGGACATCTTGCAAACGAACAGCAAAAAAAAGAATATCCTTCTGAAAAAGAGAGCATGCCTTTTGATGTAGAGGAAAAGGACGACACGCAACTGCAGAGGGCTATCGATACGCTCAAGACGTGGAAGGTCTTTGAAAAAATGCAAAAGGCAGCGTGAGCAGGATAATATTCGATATAGAGACAGTGGGTGCGGATTTTGATTCGCTCGACCATTCAACACAGCAGTATCTTCTAAAATCAGCGAAAACTGATGATGAGGAAGAAAAGGTCAAAGAAGGGCTGGGTCTCAATCCGTGCACAGGGCAGATCGTCTCCATTGGTATGTATAACCCGGACACAGGAAAGGGGGCTGTTTATTTTCAGGTCCCAGGCGATCCGCTTTTGCCGTTTGAGGAAGACGATATAAAATTCGAGAGCGGGACAGAATCAGAGATTATTTCAAAATTCTGGAACTCCATTAAAACACATGCCCAGTTTATAACATTCAATGGAAGGGGCTTTGACTGCCCCTTCATTATGATACGGTCAGCCGTAAATAAAATAAAGCCCTCGAGGGACCTGCTGCCAAACAGATATTATGATACCCACATAGACCTGCTCGACCGGCTTACATTTTACGGCGCTGCTAAAAGATTCAGCCTCGATATGTGGTGCAAGACATTCGGCATAAAAAGCCCGAAATCTGACCATATTTCAGGAGAGACCATTACCGGCAATGAGGTGAAAGACCTTTTTAAGGCTGGCAGGCATATCGACATAGCAAAATACTGTGCCAGGGACATCAAAGCGACATCAGAGTTATTCCTGATATGGGATAATTACATAAAGGCCGGCTCAAACCAAAAAGGCTAACTTACATACTCATTGATTTTGCTTAATTCAAACCTTTCCGCCAAAAGCACATTTCTAATAAAGGTAAATATCTTATCGCGGCTCTCTTTGCCTAAATCAGGATAAAAAACCGGATTCGCGACAACCGCACCCCTGAAAGCGAAAAATGGAGCGAGAACACCAAACAATTCATCATCCTTCGTCTGGCTGATATACTCTTTGAAAAACAGGTTGAGTCCTTCAAGATACGGCCCTTTTACCTCGTTGTGATACATCAATGAGAAAAAGATATAGTTGATGCACATGGCCGTAATATCGTCGGCAGCGTCTCCATACGGCCCCCTGCTCCTGTCAAGCAAAACAAAGTCAACAAATCCCCCCTTTTCTAAAGGGGAGGAGGTGGGATTTTTAAACCATATATTGCCCGGATGAAAGTCTCCGTGAATTTGGCAAAGGCGGTGGGTCTTTGTCTTAAGTCTTGCCCGCCAGTCAACGCACGCCTTTTCTATTTCAGCCATCTCTGAATAACTCAACACGCCTTCCGGATATGTATCAAAGACACCCATCAGGCACTCTCCATGGCCTACTATATCCCTTATTTTTCTTAAATATAGCGTCCTCGAATCTTTTTTGAATGAGTGTATGCCTGCCAAATAAGAAGCCATTTTTTTTATCTTATCGATATCCGCGGCTTCAAGGCTTTCTTTTTTTGAAAACCCTCTGAGGTCATTGAAATAATCAACTCCCTCGACCCTCTCCATCAAGAGATAATATTCCCTTCCCCCGCCTATGGATTTTACGCCTCCGTCAGGCATCTCAGCCAAAACATCGACTGCCACTGCGTGTTTTGGAAGATTGTTATACATCTCAAGGTCTAATAGAAAAACCTGCGCCCTGTCAGATGGATAGTCATGCCCGAAGTGCTCCGGGGACAGTCCCTTTATGACATATTGATTGAGGCCGTCAGGTGTCTGAATCTCTATCAGAAAGCCCGCGCCGTGAACCCCGGCACCGAGCTTTGTGATGTCAATGCGAGTTGTATCTTTGAACTTAGTCTTAAGATAGGATTTTATTGCTTCTTCATTAAGCATAAATGTCTCCATTGCTTCGGAGCATGAGTAATAATTTTTTTCTTATCTCTGCAACCCGCAGTCGTCCACGCTGCATCAGCCACTGAACAGGGCTTCGTCGTCTTTTTCAGCCAATAGCATGTCTAAGTTTTGGGGTTCTCAAATCCATATATTTAATCCTACTACAAAATCTCCCTGAAATTGCTCCTGTATCTTTCGGCAAAATCTTCGTATGTGTAATAATGCTCCTGAGTACCGTATTTTTCTATAGCGTACGCCGAGGCTACAGCGCCCATTTTTGCAGCCGTGGGCAAATCCATTCCCATAATCAGACCTTTTAGCAAGCCGGCCCTGTACGCGTCTCCTGCTCCTGTGGGGTCAACAATAGCGGAAATAGAGGCTGCAGGAATCCCGATTTCTTCATCTCGTGTGCTTATCACAGAGCCTTTTTCGCCGAGTGTTGTAATAATAGCCTTTGTCAATCCGAGCAATCCTTTTTTATCAAGCCCTGTCATGTTCATGACCAGTTCAAGTTCGTAATCATTTGATATTAATACCATTGAGCCGTCAATCCACTCCCTGAGAGCTTTTGCCTCCCATGACGTCAGAGATTGTCCTGGATCGCATATATACGGAATTTTATTGTTTTTGCAGTCTCCGGCATACTGAATCATATCCATTAGATTTCCAGGGGCTATCAGCATAATCGCCTTCTCAGGGTTTGATGTGTCCAGTTCATATTCTGCCTGATACTTCATCGCGCCCGGGTTAAAACCAGTTATCTGGTTGTCGGACATGTCTGTCGTAATATAAGCGCCTGCCGTAAACTCATCGGGAATTATCCTTATTCCCTCAGTCGAAATCTTATGGCTTCTTAATCTCTCAAAATACCTTTCATAATCCTTGCCAATAGCAGAAATAATTGTCGAATTCTCGCCCAGCAGGCTCAAAGAATAGGCTATATTGCCCGCTGTACCCCCGAATTTTTCAACAAGGCTGTTTACAGTAAAACAGACATTCAGTATATGTATCTTATCCGGCAATATGTGCTCTGAAAACCTTCCGGGAAAGTCCATAATCCTGTCATAAGCCATTGAACCAGAAATATAAATCCTCATGTTGTCTCCTTTTCGCCTGTCAGATTTTTAATAACCTCTTCAGCAATTTTTTTATTAAATCCCCTTATTTTTGTAATTTCATCCACTGATGCCTTTCTAATATTATCAATACTCCCGAAATGTCTCAACAGTTCCAGCCGCCTCTTTTTCCCGATTCCATGTATGTTCTCAAGGGGAGACTCTGTCAATCTCTTATCCCGAAGCCTCCTGTGAAAGCTTATGGCAAATCTGTGCGCCTCATCCCTTATCCTTTTTAGAAGCAGGGACGGACTGCTCCTGTCTTCAAGGTCAATCACCTCGCCGCTTAAGAGAAAGGCCCTGTCAGGCTTTTTTGCCACGCTTATTAAGTCTGTATCAATGCCAATCTCCTCCATAACCCTTCTTGCTACTTCAAGCTGCCCCTTGCCTCCGTCTATAACTATCAAGTCCGGAAGATGTATTAAACTCTGTTCAGATGCCCGGAGTTCAGGCGCTAATTTTCCTTCCAAATTTTTTTGTTCTTTTGCTCTTGTACTGTCTGCCTTTAACAATACCCGGCCTACTATCTCCCTCATCATAGCATAGTCATCAATGCCCTCTACAGCTTTTATCTTAAGATGTCTGTACATATCTTTCTTAAATTCGCCTTTTTCCCAGAAAATAAAAGCCCCTGCTGATTCGCTTCCCTGTATTGTAGATACATCAAATGCGCCAATGGATGCGGGGATGTTTGTCAAATTCAGATTCCTTTTCAGTGATATCAGGGTATCTTCAATGGGTGATTTTTTCCTTGCGTTAAAGTGCAGCCTTGCGTTTTCGTTTGACATTCTGAGGAGTTCCAGCCCTTTGCCATTGCCCGGAACCTCAATCCTGAGTTCTTTCCCTTTTTTATTGCCAAGCCATTTTAACAGGGCATCAGAATCCTCGGGCATTGCATTTGTAGCTATTGTGTCAGGCGGTATTATCTCCTTTGCGTAAAAAAGTTCTATAAAATCGTGCAGCATCTCGGGCTCGCTGAATGAAGCGTTTTTTTCTATAAAAAAATCCCTTGCGCCAATCAATAGTCCGTTTCTGATAAATAATACATTTATTGCTATATCTTCTTCCTGTTCGTCTGTGTCCGGATGCTTTTTTTCAATATAATAACCTATAACATCCATATCCCCGAGTTCAGGGGCGACAATCTTTTGGGATTCAAAGGCCTTCTGGAACCTAAATATCCTGTCTCTTATCTTTGCAGCGTCTTCAAATCTCATATCCTCGGAAAGCATTTGCATCCTGTGCTGGAGCTTTTCTATCAGCTCCTTTTTTTCACCCTTAAGAAATAGTATGACATCCTCGACTATCTTCATATAATCTTCCCTGTTAATTGAGCCGAAACAGGGGCCCGAACATTTTTTCATCTGGTATAAAATACAAGGCCTCATTGGTTTGTTAAGGGAATATCCGCATGTGCGGATAAGAAAATTCCTTCTGATAAAATCAACTGCCTCCCACATGGCGCCTGAAGGCACATACGGCCCAAAATAAAGGCTGCCGTCTTTTTCTATTTTTCTCACCACCTCGAGCCTCGGCCATTCCTCTTTAATGGTGACTTTAATATATGGATAATTCTTGTCATCCCTCAGGATTATATTGAACTTGGGTCTGTATTGCTTTATGAGATTCGCCTCAAGTATCAATGCCTCCAATTCATTATCTGTGACAATATACGAGAAGTCCTTAATCATCCTGACCATTGCCAGTTTTCTGTGGTCAAGATTCGTGGATCCCTGGAAATAACTGCGCAGTCTGTTTTTAAGATTCTTGGCCTTGCCAACATAAAGGACTTTTTCTTTTGCGCCTTTGAAGATGTAAACTCCGGGTTTTGTAGGTATGCCTGTTAGTGACGGGATCATAAGATATTTTAACCCGAATAATACAATTGATGTGTAACATGGCAAGCATAGATACCTTCAAACCCTTTGAATTGTAACAAAGAGTATCTTGTGCAATAAAATGTGGAATCAGAGAACAAGGCATTGCATTTTCAAATGAATTGCAAACAAAGCCTTATCAATTACCTGTGCTTGCTCAATAGAAGGGTCAATGCATTATTTTTGTTAATCTGATAGTTGATGCCAATATTCTCATTTAGATATTTCGGGAGTATTTGATGGCGCGATGGGGGGAACTCCTTGTATTCCTTGTCCATCGAGTTTTTCATTGGGCTGAGACGCTTCTGGAGTGTTTGCATCAATAATAACTGTTGGAGTTGGCATAGGTTTAGCCTTTTGCATCTTTTCTTCTGTCCAGTAAGATTCTATATCTTTTGGATCCTCAACCTTTTTTGAGTCAGCGTTTTCAACGACTATATGGGAATCTGAATTGCCCTGAATTTGAGAGCAGCCTATTATTGCTACATATACTAATCCTGCAAAAAGCTTTGCTGAATATCCCATGACTATTGACTTATAAGCCTTATTTTCATTTAATTTAGTGGCAATTCTTGAATTAATCCATTATGTAGAACTTCGCATACTCTTGTTATGTTTATCAGATTTCGAAAGAGTATGCGAAGTTCTTTAACATTGCCTTTATTATTTATAAGTTATTATTAACATGACTCAAACATACCCCAATAACATCTTCAGACTCACCTGCAGCCGTGGTATTCCTGAATGGCGGCGAAGTCATTTCCTGCCAGAAAACCCCATTTGTCGTAGTAGGCGGACTATCACAATTGACTAAGCACCTTTTATGGCTGTTTACCCCGTTAACCCAGTTTGCTCCCGGATCAGTAGCTCTTGATCCGTCTGTATCTATAATTTCGCCTGTTCTTGCCCCTGTCCAACCCAGAACCCAGGAGCCGCCGCTCGACCCTCCTGTCAAGTCACTGCCAATTATTTTTGATACCTGATCACCTGTTACAAAATCGTGAGTATACCATTCAGTAGATGCCGTTGTCATAAGGCGGTTGCCTGTAAATGGACTACCTTGCGGATAGCCAAAAGTGCGCACTGCTTGATTTGGAGCAAAGTTCCATGCCCGGCCCATCCATCCTGTTACATTTCCAATTTTATTAGCAACGACAGTTCCCGTAGTATTTGTAACTAAACAGGCGTAATCATAATCCGGATCAGATAAATTATGCCATCTCGATGCTACTACGCTTGTTGTTACAGCCCAGCAACCCCTTGATGCATTCGGAGCATCTTTATAACTTGGACAAAACAGGCTGTTAGTGGCAAAGTTGCCTTTCCCATCAGAGTTGCAGTGCCCTGCAGTAAGGACAGTGCTTCGCCCAATCACTGTGGCAGAACAAACATAATTAGTTGCATCTAAAGTAAAGAACAACTTTCCCATAGTTGATTTTGGATAAGCCGTAATTGGCTCAGCCTCTGTCCAGCGTTGAAAAGGTCCGTAAGGCCCGTCTTTAGGGTTAGTAGTAGGTTTGGTACCATGCATTGGCTGAATAAGATCGCCATACGCTGTGTTTAATGGAGAAAAAGCGTTTGGCAGCGCACGCGATTGAGTATTGCAGTTAGCAGCGTTTGGACGACAGCCATGGGCATACCCAGGCATAGCCTGTTCACTGTTGACTTGCTCATTAACAACAGAATAATCCAACGAAGCCGGATCAACCACTATTGTAGGCATAGGCATTGGTTTGGCATTAGCCATCTTTTCAGGTGTCCAATAGGATTCAATCGCTTGAGTATAAGACGCTGCCTGAGCATGTGTAACTGCTGTTTCCTCAATAACTCCATATTCATATGCAAGCGATATAGCGGGAAATGAGAAACACCCTATCAAAATAAAAAAGAAACTTATCAAATGGCTTGGTCTCATAATTTTCCTCCGTTATTAAACTCTTTAAATTGTTTCTCTTCCCCCTTATGAGACATATTAGTCTCATAATGTTACCGTAATGGCGACCTTCTGAATGATTTTTATCTTAAATCATCACATCACTTTCGATTAAAAAAATTCGCAAAATTCCCGGAACATCAAAAGGCTGGAAGTCAAACACGGCTTAAAAAAGTATATCTCTGCTATTAGGATAATGGTTTTTTAGAAAACTGTCAACAACCTAATAGTTGGAAATTTCGCTAATACAAAAGTTGCTTTTTTTAAAACTTTGGTACTACGAAATAGGATTCTTATCAAGCACCTCCCTCATTTTTCTCAAAAGGTCCTTCGGCGGTATGGGTTTTAAAAGAAACTCTATTCCTTTGTCCGCTATATCCTTTTTCAGTCTGATATCAGCAGTATAGCCACTTGTAAAAATCGCCTTTACAGAAAGCATTATCCTTGAAATCTCTTTGTAAGCCTCTTTGCCATCCTTTTTGCTGGCCTTTCACTTCAAAAGGTATAACCTCGGAATCAGGCCAGCCAGTTTTCAATGTCCTGATGCTCGGGCATATCTCACAGGGCTCTTTCCTGCTATGATAAACCTCATAGCACTTTTTGCCGGCAATGGGCATCTGGTCAGCGTACCACTTTTCAATGCTGGTATTTACGCGGATAATATTTAAATTTTTATCTAAAATACTTATGCCGTCCTGAACACTGTCAATAATATTATTAAGGAACAACTCCTTTTGTATTAATTCTTTTTCAGTCTGCCTGTGCTCTTTGATTTCCCTGTTTAATTCCATAACCTTTGCTTCGAGCGCGACCGTGACAATATTGGCATATTTCTTTAAAAATTCATCCTCTTTTTCAATGAGTTCCGAAGAAAGGGTTTTCTGATTTTCTTTCCCTATCTTTTTAAGGACTGTGTTTAACTCAATCCAAAGCTCCTGAATGTCTTTTGGCTTTTCAATAAACGCCTCTGCTCCGAGAGATAACGCAAGGGCGGCTTCTTCATCGCCGGTATAAACAGCAGAATAGAATATGAAAGGTATGCCCTGCAGCTTTTTGTCTTTTTTTAATGTCCTTAAAAAAAGATACCCGTCCATGCCGGGCATCAAGGCATCGGATATGATCAAATCAGGCTCCTGCGTCCGGGCAAGTTCAAGCCCTTCAAGCCCGTCTGAAGCCTCTATGACTTCATAGCCGTAATGCTCCAGTGTGATTCTTAGGAGTTTTCTGTCATCAGCATTGTCTTCTGCTATAAGTATCTTCATTTGTTGACCTGTCAGTATTTTATAATAAGCGCTGATACAGCAGCTTAACAAAAAAAACAATTACACTATAAGATTATAGTGGCTTGGGCAGATAAATGGCTTTATCCCGCCCACATTGTTAAGGCTCGCAAATAAAGTATATCAAATAAAAAAATACCCGGCTGATTCATTGGCTTGTCTCTATAAGACCTTTGAAAAACTAAATTTGTCTATAATCAGAATTATAGCAGAAAATAGGAAGAGACTAAGGAGCCTTCTT
>JBBILM010000053.1:0-14354 GCA_037444915.1 Nitrospirota bacterium
GCTCTCCCGATATCCGCACTCACAGGCAAGAAAAACTTTCTTTCATTCAGTGAAAGAGCTGCCCTGTCTTTTTCAAGGCCAGCCTTCACATATATTCAATGAGCCCACTGATATACTACTTCAAGATTCGATAAAACCTGTCCTCTCCATTTCTCATACTCCAGTTGCCATTTAGCCTTTAGCCGCTCTATTGATGATGCCGATAATGGCGCCCCTTCTCCCAGTAAACCCCTAAGCGCCAGTTCAAAGTCCCCTTTGGCCAGTCCGTGTAAGTATAGCTTCGGCAGAAGTTGGCCAACCTCTTTCGTCCTCCGCTTAAAATAATGTATTCCTGCACTTTCAACCGAACCATTTCCTCCAACATGTCATACGTCCTGCTTGACGGCTTCGCCGCCTCAATGATATTCTTTCCCATGGTGGTGTCTCCTTTTCTTTTGTTGATTTCGAGTTCAACATCTTAGGATACACCGCCTTTCATCTATTTACACACTTTTTTATTGTACCCCAAATAGGACAGTTTATGTGCTACAGATAAGGACATTTTATGTGTTCTCGACATTGAATCCGATGATCGTTGAAATTAATATGTGCCGTGAAGTATTATTAGTTCAAAAAAATAATCTGCTTGGATATTCTTTAAATATGAGTAACAGCGCGAAAGAACTGAAAAATATTCCGTTATTTTCCATGCTAAGCGAGAGCGAGTTGAGGGAAATTCAGCCTTATATTGCTGTTGAGCGGTTCAAAAAAAAGGAAAAAATTTTTTCTGAGGGAGACCCGTCTGACTGGTTCTATATCCTTGTAAGAGGAAAGGTGAAGATAACAAAGCTTTCTCTTGAAGGCAGGGAAATCATACTTGAATTGATATCGCCAATTGAGTTTTTCGGCGGCATCGCAGTCTTAAACGGCTTTCCTTACCCGGCTAATGCCTTAACAATGGAGGACTCCGAAATCATTAAGATAGCAAGGCAGAATCTGCTCAAAATCCTTGACAGATTTCCCACTATGCTTTATAGCATCACATCGAGTCTTGGTCACAGGTTAAAGGACTTTCAGGATACCCTTAAAAATGTTGCTCTTGAAAGGGTGGAATCGAGAATAGCTTCTGTGCTTTTGAAGCTTTCAAATAAAACAGGATTTCAAAAGACTGCTGAAACGGCAATGCTCGACATGAAACTCACAAAACAGGACATTGCCGATATGGTTGGCACGACAGTAGAATCCTGCATTAGGATAATGAGCAAGCTTAAAAAAGCGGGTATACTTGGAGAAAAAAGCGGCAGGATAGTGATTGAAGATGCTGAGGCTTTAAAGAAAATAGCCGGTTTATAATCAATTATTATTCCAATAATCTATTAACACGCCTTCCAGCAGTCCGCAATCGCTTATTATCACTTCTGTTGCTTTAATGAATTCCATCATGTTTTTTAATATCAGTGTGCCGGCTATGATTAAATCAGCCCTTTGAGGTTCGATGCCGGCAATTTCAAGCCGCTGATTAATAGACAAGGAAATTAACCTTTTGTATATGAAGTTTAATGCGTCAAAACCAATTTTATGCAAATGGATTTTAACGCCATCATATTCCGGAAGTTTTAGATCAATTGCAGCAAGAGTTGTAGCTGTGCCGCCAGTAGCAACAAAATCAAATTTGCTATCGAATTCCATATTGCTTAAGTCCGATGACTTGATAACTGAAAAAATATGGTCGCTTAAATCCTCCAATTCCATGGACAGAGGCGGGTCATTTTTTATGAATTGTTCATGCAGCTTTACAGCGCCAATCGATATGCTTCCAAATCTTATATCTTCATTTGTTTTTATCCACTCGGTGCTGCCGCCGCCAATATCTGTTATAAACATATGCTCCGGGATTTGATCGATATTCCCTGAAATTCCCCTAAGTGTTAACAATGCTTCTTTTTCGCCTGATATGATTTCTGTTTCTATGCCTGTTGCGCTTTTCAGCTTTTTTATAAATTCAGCGCTGTTTGCAGCTTCTCGCAAGGCGCTTGTTCCAACAGCAATGATTTTTTCTATACCGTGTTCATCGCAGATGTTCTTAAATTGACTCAATGTATTTAATGAATCAAGCATGCTACTATTATTGAGACGTCCTGTAATAAGCAGGCCTTTGCCAAGCCTTGTTAAAGCCCGCTCTGTAGTGACTCTGCGAAGTTTGCCGTTATGCAATGACGCGATTAATAGTCTGATGGTGTTAGTGCCGATGTCAATAGCAGCCGCAGAAGAGAAACTGGTCAGTTTATTCTTTATCGCAGACAATACCAAGAATCTCGCTCTCCGCATTTTCGAGTTGGACTTTCCTGCTTTCTCTGGTTCGCCTGACCTTGATTTCGATTTGGTTGTCCTTCAACCCTTTTTCACCTATTATTATCTGGATGGGTATTCCGATAAGGTCAGCATCTTTAAACTTAACGCCAGGTCTTTCATCCCTGTCATCGAGAAGCGCCTCTATTCGTTTATTTGTCAGGAATTTATAAAGCGCTTCTGCTATGGTTTTAGTCTTATCGTCGTTAACATTCAGCGGGATAATTTCTATATCAAATGGCGCGATGCTTGGAGGCCAAATTATTCCATCCTTATCATTATTTTGCTCTATAGCTGCAGCAGCAATCCTTGCCGGGCCTATTCCGTAGCTGCCCATTATAATTGGTCTTTCCTCACCGTTTTTGTCGAGAAAAACAGCGTTTAATGAGCTGGAGTATTTAGTCCCCAGCTTGAAAATATTGCCTATTTCTATGGCCTTAAATATGGTTATTGCCGAACCGCACTCAGGACAGTGCTCCCCATTAGCCGCAACATGTAAATCATGCCACTCAGGGATAAAATGGGTTCCGGGCCGTACACCCTTTATATGGTAATCTTCTTTGTTCGCGCCTGCCACATAGCTGCCGCTCTGCAGGGAATAGTCAGATAGTATCCTAATGGTGTGGCCTATCGGGCCGATAAAACCAGCCTCAGCGCCAATAATAGATTTCACTTCTTCTTTTGAAGCTGCCCTGAATTTACCTATTAATTTTGACATCTTCTTTTCGTGAAGTTCCTGATCGCCTCTGATAAGGGCGAGCAATGGCCCCTCGTCAGCTATAAGCAATAAACTCTTGATGAAACAGGAAGGCTCTGCATTAATGAATTCGGATACTTCTTTGACAGTTCTTTTGTTGGGAGTATAAACCTCCTCATAATCCCAATTAGTGTCCATAGCAGGAGCAACAGTCCTTGCAACTTCAACATTGGCTGTATACCCGCAACTGCCGCATTGGACTATATCGTCCTCTCCGGCCGGACTTGGGGCCATAAATTCATGGGCAGTCGCGCCGCCCATCATTCCGGGATCAGATTCAACCTGATAGAAATCGATGCCGCATCTGGTGAATATCCTGTGATAAGCATCTGCGTGCAGTTTGTAGCTATGGTCAAGCCCTTCATCACTTATATCAAAGCTATAACTGTCCTTCATGATAAACTCGCGCGTTCTCAGCACGCCGCTTTTAGGCCTTGCTTCATCCCTGAGTTTTGTTTGTATTTGATACCAAATCTGGGGCAGATCCCTGTATGAACGAATTTCGCGCGATGCAAGCCATGTCATTATTTCTTCGTGTGTCATGCCGAGGCACATATCTCTATCTGTCCTGTCTTTTAATCTGAACATTTCCTCTTTTATTTCAAACCATCGGCCGGTCTTTTGCCAGATATCCGCAGGATGCAAAATAGGCATTGATATTTCCTGCGCTCCGATTGCCTCCATTTCATCTTTAAGAATCCTGTTTATCCTGTTAAGAACCCTCCATCCGAGCGGTAAGAATATATATAAACCAGCAGCGAGCTGGCGAACAAAACCTGCGCGCAGCATAAGCTTGTGGCTTATTGCCTCGGCCTCTGAAGGAGCCTCCCGCAGGGTGGGTATGAACATCTTGGAAAACCTCATAAAACTTCCTCCGTATAGATAAAATTAAATCGCAATCAATATATCATTATTGGATAACAAATGACAAACAAACTTGATTGCTATGTCAGATAATCAGCGCTTTTGACCTGTCCCCCGAAAACTGTGCCACTTGTAATTAGAGATTTGTCATAATAGAACACTTATTACAAGGAGGCAGCAGATGAAGAAAACGAAGTACACGGAGGAGCAGATCATCGGAATTTTGAAGGAAGCAGATGCAGGGATACGAATAGTGGAACTCTGCCTGAAGTACGGAGATATCAGGATTTCGGGGGCTTCCTGAGAGTATCGTAGTGGATAATGGCCCTGAGTTCATTAGCAATGCATTGGATGCGTGGGCCTGTGTGAGAGGGATTAAGCTTCATTTTATCCGGCCTATCAAGCCGATGATGCCTATATGGAGAGCTTTAACGGCAAGCTCAGGGATGAGTGTCTGAATGAAAACTGGTTTATCCTATATTCGGCAGTTGACAGAACTATCTTTCGCTCTAAACGCCCTTTTTCTGCCGTTCTAAGCTCATTTCACTGCAGCCGTGAAACTCACCCTTTGGGTTCGGACACTCACGGCTGCTTAACGCTCCATTTCTCTAAGTACGGCAACGAAAAAAGGGCGATGCCGCTCAATTCAGCCCTGTCCAACTGCTGTTTTTAGGTTTATGAGTCTTGAGCATGCACGGAGGGTTATTGAGGAGTGGCGAATGGCCCCATAGCTCTCTAAGAGATCTGAGGCCTTGTGAATTCATGAGGCTCGAAGCAGATAAATGTGCTGGCTTTTTCTAATTATCAGTGGCACTATAAACGGGAGTAGGTCATTATTCAGATTTGTAATTGCTGAAATCATACTGACAGCAGAAAGAATAGAAAATCGAAAATGGAATTAATTAAATACTTTATAGGTATATTGTTATTGCTAATAGCTGGAGCAATAAGTTTTTGGGGTTGGGTAAAATTCATTAACAGAAATTACTTAGGATGGTTTGCGGTACCTGTTGTATTGCTCATGATGGGTCTTACAATGCTGGGTACACATTTCACCGTTGGTGTTTCTTTACTCGATACACCTCTTTTAAATTTTTTTATATTTTATGTAATAATCGTGACACTACCATTGTTTATCCTTGTAGGTTGGTTTTTATTGACTACAAAACCAGTGATTATAAGCAAACCGTTGAAAGGCGGAAAAATTAAATTATATATATATGCCATTCTTCAAGTGCTTCTGATGGGGCTAATTCTATGGTTAATATGGATAACCTGTAGTATAGGGCATAAACATTATTTTGGCTGAAATAGTGCAAATGAATTCTCGCATAAAAAATACAAAACTATTGTTAGGAATAACAATATTGCTATTTTTAGTATCAAATACATTATTGCTTATTATTGTTTATTTGCCCAAAAGTTTATTCAGTCAGGAGGGCTTTAAATTGTATTTATTGGTTGTATTCTTTTTAGTATTACTATGTGGAATTTTAATAGTGATAGGAATAAAGCTTTTAGGCACTTTAAGAGACGAACATAAAAAACCTCGTGGTCATCGAGATGAGTAACAAGCTAAAGATACTGTTTAATTTTATAATAAGCATAGTATTTCTTAGTAATAGTGCTATAGCATTAGCACAAATAACGGCAGTAAATAACGGGGTTGAATGGCTGAAATCGAATCAAAATCCTGATTATTCCTGGGGCCATATTACCGCATCATGGTTGACAAGATGCGTTGATACCACCGAGGTCATATGTACCTTAACTAATTTGAATGTCAAAGATGCAATTTATAATAATGCATTGTTTTGGGTATCCTCGATAATATCTGACAATAATTATACCGCCGCAAGAAAGCTTATTTGTCTAAGCAATTCAGAAATAAGTTTTATGCACGAAATAAATAATATTTTGAATTCTCAAAACTTAGACGGTGGGTGGGGCGGCGATGCAAAGTCCGCAAGCATGATTATAGATACTGCCCTTGCCTTGCAAGCCCTGAAGGCTGTTAAGCACTCAGACCAGAACGTCATCAATTCTGCTCACGCATACATTCTCTCCACTCAAAACCCCGATGGCGGCTTCGGTTTTTATCACGGAGATGCAAGCAATGTTTATATGACGGCGATAGTTTCTACGACATTGCAGCAATTTTCACGAACAACATCCATTGCTACGGCAATAAATAAGGCAACAAGTTATTTGATTTCCCATCAGAATTCAGACGGAGGTTTCGGCACGAGTCCTTCAACAGTTTATGAAGCAGCATTAGCCTATATAGCCTTGATTGGAGTAACAACCGACCACACAGTTCTTGGGAATGCCATCAGTTATCTTAAATCAACCCAGTCTGCTGATGGCTCATGGAATCAAGACCCTTATAGCACAGCCCTTGCACTGAGGGCTTTGTATCTATCAGCGAACAAGCCGACTCCCCTGCCTTCTCCAAAAAACGGCACAGTCACAGGCAAGGTTGTAGATGCATCAACGAATCAGCCATTGAACGGCGTATCCGTTCAGGTATTAGGGATTGGGAATCAGGGGTTAGCACTAACAGACAGCACAGGCAGCTTTATACTTTCAAACATTCCTCAAGGCTCTCAGGCAATAACATTCTTTTTAAGCGGCTATGCAACAGCCACATCAACAGTGACTATAGTGGCAGGCTCTATTGTGAATCTCGGAACGACTCCCCTCTCAGCAAATCCGACAACGGGCATCATAAAGGGTACAGTGACAGATGCTGGAAATGGGCTTCCCCTTGAAGGCGTTGCAATCACAGTTGCAGGCTCTTTTAATGGAACCTTTATAACGGGTATAGATGGCGGGTTTATATTTAGCAATGTGTCGCCTGGCAATGTGACAATTAATGCATCAAAGACAGGTTACTATTCAGTCACTGGCACAGGCATGGTTGCAGCAGGCGAAGTCTTATTCTTCAATCCGCAGTTAAGCATATGGCCGCCAACTCACACAGCAGGAAGTCTTAAAGGAAAGGTGTTTGATGGGGCGACGAATAAGCCTATCGAGGGCGCAACAATATGGGTCACAGGAGTGCCATCTTCAACCTCAAATTCACATGGCGTATTCCTCGCAAATGAAATCGCACCTGGAACATATCTGGTAACCATTTCAGCCGCAGGATACACAAACCAGAATTATCAGACTATAATAATTGCCGGCGTAACAACTGACATGCAGACGATATATCTTTCGCCTTCCCAACAAACAACAACAATAACAGGGAAAGTCACGGACGCTGCAAGCGGCAACCCTATCGCTGGCGCTGACGTCACAGTTGCTGGGATAGGCTTATCAACAAAAACCGATTCCAATGGCACATATGTTATCGCAGGAATAACCTCTTTGGAATTCAACCTCAAGGCATCAGCAGTTGGCTATGACAGCCTTGTGCATATCGTTTCCTTTATCGGCCATAGTATCTATGCAATTGATTTTCCTCTGATTTCAAATCAAAGTGACTTGAAAATTGTATCTTTTATTACCGACAAACAGCGTTATTCAGCATACGCGCCTGTTTCAATTATATTTGAGGTTCTTAATAGTAGCATTGCAACTATATCAGGTGCTGTAAGCATATCAATACTTAACTCACGGGGTGAAGTTGTCGATAATTTGCAGGCCACAACGATTGATGCAAATGGAGTAGTTCAGAGCCAGTTTGACTTTCAGCCGGGCATCTCGTCAACAATCATAGTATCATGATGGACTGGGAATCATTTACCTGGTATTTATTATATCATTGCCAAAGTCATAGAAGGCGAAGCCGGTGTCAGCTTTGGAACGGTAGTAGCCGCAGAACGAATGACCGATTTTGTTATAACCGCTACACAAGCGATATCAAGCTTGGTCTTAACCCCTCTGCCCCGTTTCACAAATCTTGGCGTGGCAGAACAGATTACTATTCTGGCAAATATTGTGAACGGCTCTAATGTAATAACTGAACTGAGTATAGCTTATGAATGGCACAGCCCACGTGGTCTTGTGTTGCATCGCGGCACAGGTACAATTTCGCTGTTCCCTACGGAAACCACTAAATCGGTTTTGATTGAGACTTTCCAGTTTGCCTTTGCCGAGAGCGGAGAGCATCCGATACAGATTCAGATAGTGAGCGGTCCTGTGCCTGCAATCATAACTGGAGAGGTTGTTTCAGTAGCACCAGGCATACGTATAGATTCAAGCCAATCTATCACGCCGGCAACTGTAGTTCCCGATGGAGATAAACGTATATGTATCAATATCCATCTGAAAGGTGTGGAACAGAAATGAGGGGTGGTCTATTCATAAACTTCTGTTATCTTTAGGAGCTTTCTTTTCTCTGTTATTTATGTTGCCTGCTTCGCTACAGGCAGCTTCAGAGAGCGTAGGCACAGAGTTCTTCTTAGCATTCCAGCCAAATACGGTGGGTACTGGCACAAGCACTTTATCACTGTTCATTACCGGTCAGCAAGACACTCAGGGCTTAGTCGAGATACCCGGATTAAATTTTAGTCAAGCATTCACTGTTCAAGCCAATAAGATTACGACGGTTACCCTTCCGCCTGATGCGAAACAAATTAAGCATTTAAATCAATGCGTGATTGGGGGGGCAGACTCATGAAAGCTAAACATATCATAGCAATTACAATTTTAGTATTTAGTGTGTTTTTTTTCAATGTCACTGGTTTTGGCTGGTGAACCTGAGTATCCATTGCTAAAGGGAAAGCATATCTCTGTTCAGTTAACCGGCAATCCATCAGCTATGCACAAAACACTCATAGGTTTTAAGTCTCAACCTGATGATACTGACGAAGCCATTGTTCGTAAAGCAGGCGGCAGGATTAAGTATAAATACAGGCTGGTGCATGCTATAGCTGCGTCTGTTCCAGAGGCTGCCATTGAAGGACTTCTCAACTCTCCAAAAGTTGCCTATATCGAAACCGATGGTCTTGTGCGCGCTGTTGATAGCGAACTTGATAATTCATGGGGAGTTAAACATATCGAGGCTGGCAGAGTGCATGATATGGGAAACAAGGGAAAAGGAGTAAAAGTAGCTGTAATAGATTCAGGCATTGATTACAACCACCCTGATATCAAAGCAAATTATTACGGCGGGTATGACTTTGTTAATGAACCTCCCCGCCGCAGAGGCGGCGGGGTATCTTAAAAAAAGACAACCGCGAATCGTCATTCCCGCCCTATGGGTCGGAACCCACGGGTCATAGACTTGTCGGCCTATGGCTCGTCTATGACCCGTTGGGCGCGACCCATAGGGAAGCCAACGGCTCATAGAGGAATCCTTCTGAGAAGAAAGATTCTGGACAAGCCAGAATGACGGCACAAGGAAACCCCACAGCAGAGACTGTGGGGTATTGAAAATTTAATAAAACAGCAGGATGCGTTGAGCATCGCGTCCTGCTGTTTGTCTTGAAACATGAAAGCGAGATTTATTTGCGTTCTAATAATGGGTGCCGTAATGTCCCTGATGTCAGGCGCTTGCTCTGGAGATGATATGCCTGTTAAATCGGATGTCAGCATTAATCTCATTACTGACAGGGCTGTTTATCTGCCGGATGAGTCTATTGACATGTCTATTAATATCTCAAATCATTTGGGCAAGCCATTAATCCTTTCTTTCAGTAATGCGCAGAGATTCGATTTTATCCTCGAAAAAGACGGCAGAGTTTTGTGGACATGGTCCGAGGGCATGATGTTCGCGCAGGTTATGGGACAAGAGGTTTTAAACGCAGGCCAGCAGATTACATATAATGCTCGATTTCAGGACAACCTGATTCCCGGCACATACAAGCTCACGGGAAAAATCGTTTCCATAAATGTTCCGCTTTCTGCAAGCGCGACTATAGTCATACAGTAGTCAGCAGTGATTCCTCGCGCTCTTATGCTCTATCTTCTATTCTTCGGCGCTGATTTCATTATTTGCGGTGATTTGAGTTATATTTAATTGTGGACAGGTTTTTCAGAATTGTTTCTCAGTCATTAAGGGCTACGAAGGCCTTTAAATTAAGGACTTTTTTCTGTCTTATTAGTGTGTCCCTCGGCATTTCCGCCATAACAGTTATTGTTGCCGCAACCGAAGGAGCCTATAAAAAGGCTTTTGACATTGTTGAGAAATTTGGACCTGATTCCCTCCTCGTATTCAGCGGAGGCGACGAGGGAAGGGCGATGGGTGTACGAGAGAAAACACTAACAATTGCGGATTCCGAGGCTGTAAGAGATGCTTTCTCAAGCGCTTATCTGGTGGTTCCAATGACATCAATAACCAACGTGAATGTCTCATACAAGGACAATAAATACTCGACCCGCGTTATCGGTTCGACCAGCGACTACAGCCGCGCATGGACATGGCCTGTTATTCAGGGATCTGATTTCACTGAAGAGGATGTTAAAGGCTTAAGAAACGTCGGGTTAATAGGCCAGCATCTTTTAAAAGAGCTTTTTGGCGATGAAGACCCTGTCGGCAAGTATATCCTTGTAAGGGGACTTCCGGTTCAAATAGTGGGAGTCCTTTCAGAAAGGGGGGTGTCGGCTTCAGGAGACAACCTTGATGACAGGATTGTTATGCCGCTTTATACGGTTCTGAGGAAACTTCAGAACGAATCAAAATACGTATCAGCCTTCAGGATAAGATTTGCTGACCAGCAGAATCTTTATAGATATGTGGATGAACTCAAACTTTTTTTGAGAGAAAGGCATGGACTTAGAGAGGAAATGCCTAATGATTTCAGGATTGTATCACCCAAGGATATAGTCAGGTTCCTCGTGGCATTAACAGGGTCTCTCGTGATGTTTCTTGGCATCACAGGCATTATTTCACTCGTGGTGGCTGGTTTTGTTCTGGCGAACCTTTTTTTGCTTTCTGTTAAGGAGAGAACCGCAGAGATAGGAATAAGAAGGGCTTCAGGGGCAAAGAAGAAGGATATACTTTTACAGTTCCTGAGCGAGTCCGTGATTATTACCACTGCAGGAGGTCTTGTCGGTTTTGTATTGGGGCTTGCCGGGTCAAAGCTTGTGATGCTGATTGGACAATTCCCGATGCACTTTTCCTGGAAGGCATTTGCGATAGGCATTATCCTGTCGTGGGTTGTTGGAATAGGGTTTGGGCTGCAGCCTGCGATGAGGGCAGCGAATTTAAAACCAATAGAAGCGATTAGGCAGTGACTCCAAGAAAAGCAAATAGTGTGCGTAATACAGCAAACATAGATACCTTCAAACCCTTTGAATAGCAGGCAATTATGAAAAGAGTTTATCTTAATCTTAAAATAGCCGTGCGCTCGCTGTGCAATTTCAGATTGAGGACATCTCTTGCCGTGCTGGGCATTGTCCTCGGGACATTTTCGTTAATTGTTGTGTCGAATCTTTCGCTATCCCTCGCAAAAAAGGCTGAAATAGAAACAGAAAGCCTTGGCAAAAATCTGTTAATAGTTAAAAGCGGGATTACCAGACGATTTGCCTCAGGCACCATCTTATTGACTCAGGCTAATACCCTCACAATACAGGATGCGAGGGCAATTGCCGATGGTTCACGCTTTATCAATGACGTGTCGCCTACAAGCAATAAACCGTTCCCCGTGAGATACGGCAATGTCGCACTGTCTTCAGTGCTTACTACGGGTGTTTCGCCTAATTTTACGGAAATCAGGAATTTCAATGTAAAGGAAGGAAGCTTTATTTCGCGTGAAGACAACGATAATCTCAATAAGGTGGCGGTATTGGGAAAAAGGGTTGCGGACAATCTTTTTGGGCCGGCAAATCCTATTGGAAAGCATATCCTCATTTACAGGGTACCGTGTCAGGTAATAGGCGTGATGGAGGAAAAGGGTGTCGATATCTCAGGCATTGATCAGGACAACCAGATTTTCATTCCCATTAATACATTTCTTAGAAGGTTTGTTAACAAGGATTTCATCAACACCATCCACGTGCAGATCGTGGATTCAGAATCAACTCCTCTGGCGAAAAGGGAAATAGAGGATATTTTAAGAAAAAGACACCGCATAACAAATGATAAGGATGATTTTTCCGTAATAGACCTGAAGGAAGTCACTGAACTGAAGACAAAAACAATGTCAATGATTAAAACACTCGGAAGGATATCATCGGCGGTATCTTTTATGATTGGCGGGCTCGGCATACTTTCCATAATGATTCTTATTGTTAACGAAAGAAAGCTCGAAATAGGAATCAGAAGGGCGGTAGGCTCAAGAAAGCGTGATATTGTCTTGCAGTTTCTCCTTGAGTCTTCATTCATATCTTTAACAGGCGGCATCGCAGGAGCGCTCATCGGTTTTGTGGCGACCGCTGTTATCTTTAAGATATCTGAACTGCCGTTTGTTATTTCTCCGCCTGCAATAGCGCTCTCATTTATTGCATCTGTCGCGGTTGGCATGCTCGCTGGCATATATCCATCAAAAAAAGCGACTACAATTCAACCGGTTGACATTATACGCTCGTAAATAATTGCATTATTTTCCGCAATGCCGGGTAAAATAACTGGTTCTTTTTTCTGTCATTCAGAAAGAATCTCAACGAGCCTGCGGCCGGACAAGCCGGAATGACGTCCAATAGGAACATCTACATCTTGTATAGACCCATGAAAATACCGGATGCGCCAAAATAATAGCTATTGAAGGCATAAATGGGGTACACTATTTTTAATGAGCGATGATAAACCGAAAATAAAAGACATGCTTTTTGCCCGGCTCAGGGAAAACTCTGATTTCCCTGCCATGTCCATCACAATAAACATGGTTAATGAATTCGAGGCGTCAGAGGACAGCTCGATTTCCGAATTCGCCAATATTATCCTGCGGGACTACGCTTTAACATCAAAGATTCTGAAGATACTGAACAGCGTGCACTACGCCCATTTCGGAAACGTGACAACAATCTCGCGCGCAATTATTATCCTTGGCTTCAAGAATATAAAGAATCTTGCTGTTGCGCTGATGATTTTCGGCCATTTTCAGAAACACGGCTCAAACTTGGAACTTATAGATTCAATAGCAAGGGCTTTTTACAGCGCTATACTCGCCCAGAAGATAAGCAGCGACCTTGATTTCATTGATAATGAAGAGGCTTACATATGCGCCCTTTTTCACAGCCTCGGCAAAATGGTTGTCGCCTTTTCATTTCCTGAAAAGGCGGAGGAAATAAAGAATCTTAGCAAAGACGCGAAAATGCCTGAAGACCTTGCCGCAACAAGCGTGCTCGGTACATCTTACGAGCAGATAGGTACTATTGCCGCAAAGGAATGGAATTTCCCTAATAAAATTATTTACAGCATGCAGCGGATGCGGAATCCGGAGACTATGGAAAATGCCAATGAACTTGACCGTCTTCGCAGCATCTCAACCTTTACGAATGAAATCTCAAGCATACTTGTCAGTTCTTCGAATCAGGAAGAAACAGACGAGCAGGTTCAAAGGCTCGTTGCCTTATACAACGGGCATTTCGGTAGTTTGGAAGATAAAATCAAGGTGATTATAGACTCCTCCAAGCAGGCGATGTTGGAGTATTCCAATATCTTTAGCCTGAAGCTTGAACTGCTTCCTTTCAGCAGGCAGTTATTCGGCTGGACATTTATAGAAGAGAAACAGCCAGGCCAGCCTGACATATTATCAGAGTCTTTAAAGACAATAGATACCATTGTGGATGATGATGTAGCAGAGACGCCAGAGAGCATATTCGCCAAAGGTATTCAGGATATCAACAATTCGATACTCGGCAATTTCTCACTTAATGACATAGTAAGGATAGTTCTCGAGACCATGTACAGGGGCATGCAGCTTTCCGGCCTTTCAAAGGTGCTTTTTTGCATAAAGGATACGAGACAACCTTTACTTACGCTGCGGCTCGGATTCGGAAGCGGTGTGAATGAGTTAAAGGAATGGTTTAAGATTCCCCTTGGCGCTCATGACCTGTTTAACATGTCAGTAACCAATCCGAGCGACTTTGTTATTAAAGACATATCATCGCCTGATATCAAAGCCATACTGCCTGACTGGTATCGCGACAGAATTTCACCCGACATATTTGTTATTCTTCTGCCAATTGTCATTAATAAAAAGGTTATAGGCTTATTTTATGTCGAGGGCCCGAAAGAGCAGTTCAAGACAGTTACCAGAAGCCATCTGAATTACCTCAAAATACTGAGGGATCAGACTGTTATGGCCATTAAACAGAGACCAGCCTATTAGAACTTCCTTTGAATAGACACACGCGCGCCACAGAATGCGCATGTCACGATAAAGAGGGATATTTTGAACAGGCTGGAGACAGTGCCTCCAGCCTGTTTTATTATGCCCTTACTGTGCTGTCCCGCTAACGCAGTTGCCCCACATTGAGTATCCCATAGCGTATGGCGCTGCGGTTGACCTTG
>JBBILM010000054.1:0-14343 GCA_037444915.1 Nitrospirota bacterium
TCTTCCATCTTCTGTCCTCCTTAAAAATAATAATTTAAACGGCCAACGGCCGTTACTAAGAAGTTCATTAGTAAAGCCTCATAATTTGTCATTCCCGCAAGCAAAGCGCGTCGGGAATCCTTCTGAAAACAAAGAAAGATTCTCAATGAGCCTGTGGCCGGACAGGCCGGAATGACAGAAAAAAGTATGCAACGTTAGGGTAAAGTCTGTTCATATTTTTGAACAGAGATTTCTTCTTCCAGAACATCTTCTGGAATCTTGCTGCATCCATCCCGAGGCTTTCCCACATATCAGGATAGCTTTTGATCTCAAACTGTGTTGCTGTCATAAACTCCTCCTGGTTTATAAACTATGTTGATCAATTCTTTTTGGACCCCTGTCTTTTACGGCATCGCATAATCCGGAAAAAATTCTTGTAAGCGTACTGTCGTCGAGCTGCTCCATCAACTTCTTCTCGTATTGCTCGGCAAATATCTTTTCGTCAAGCACGTCCTCAGGCAGAGCATTTGCCTCGTTTTGCGACTGCTGAACGGTTATTATCGAATTCGAAGTCCAGTCCACCTCACAGGTAAGCCCCTTGTTCCTCTCTATCCAACGGAAACAGTCGTCATGTGATCCAGCATACAAAAGGATAAGATGGCAGCCCTTTTTTATGCAAACAAGGCGGTAGCCGCAAGGAAGATCGATCTTTACGCAGTTTCTAATCCTGTATTCGCCGTTCCAGGTAAAACTGAATTTCTTCCTCAAAGCCCTTCCGGCTTCTGTCAGATAACTTATAAACTCATCTGCTTTCTTGGCTGCAATCATGGGAGCCCCTCTTTTTTTGCGCAGGTCATCAAGACACCGTTCAAATTGGGGAGTCCTGTATATGAAAGTTTGTCTTTCTCTGTCTCTCATAGTCAATGATTCTGATCACTCCTTACACGCTGTTATTGGAGAGGGACAGTGGGAATCGAACCCACTATAGCCTTTCTTTCGGCTATACCTCTGGTTTTGCAGACCAGGAGGGGCGCCAGCCCCGTGCCCCCCATTCAGGTACAGCCTTTATTTTTTATAAAATCATGCATTCTGCTTTTCTTATTTCATGCTTACTCAGCAACCGTAATGACGACCCGAATCTGTATAGAAACAGATTCGGGTCCCGGTCTTTATCTGTCAAGGCTTATCCTTCTGGAAACTTTATGGATCACAACTTCGTCACCTGGCAGGTGCCTCCAGACCAGTTTCACTTCCACCTGTGCCTCTCGCACATTTTCAGGAAGTTTAATCTCAAAAGTCTCTTTATTCGGCCTGAAAGGTTGGAGACTTGTGTCACGGAGCAACCCAAGCTTTGCGAAAGCACCGTAAACCATTGACTGGGAATATGCATTCCCTGATTGAGGCATATAAATCTTCTGGTCTTTGAATATCTCCTTGCCGTCTTTATCCTTTACATGTACATCGAGCGTCACCCTATTTGGAGACGGGCAGCCGTCAGGAAACCTGTGCCCGATCCGGCTTGTTACCGTGGTCTTTAGAACAGCCATTGGAATCAGTTCCTTTACTGTTGGCCTGAACTCATACCCGAGGGAATCAACTTCAAGGTCTATCCATTTCTTGAGTCTTTCCACAGTCAGCTTCTCATCGTCATAGATGGGAGGGAATGTATGCCCCAGGTTCTCTCCTCTCATATGGCAATCCTGACAGGTTTCGGTCTTGCCGAGCGGGACATAGCCATGGAGATAGCTGTCATAGTTGGATGTGCAGTACATCGGCTCATCAAAGCCTATCATGTTCGGTCCCGTGTGACACTGGCCACAGAAGGCTGAGTCTTTCATGATATTGCTCTTTTTGGCTATAGGGTAATTCTTGTCACCATGAGCGCCTGTTCCCTTTGTCCCGTATACAACACCTTTTTCGGGGTATCCGTCTCTGAAGTGCCGGACTATCGCCTTGGTGTTATGGCAGATGACACAGTTTATGGAGAGGCTTTCGAGCACTTTTGTGTCATTATTGACTATCGCCCTTGCCACCTGATTGGCAACCTCATCCGTAGCATCCTCAAGCTGGGGCAGATGGCATACTGTGCAAGGTTTCATATGAACAAACTTTACATCCTTGATGTCCTTCACCCCTGAGCTTTTCAAAACCTTGTCCTCCGGAAGGGCCTGGGTCAGGTAGGCTGTCCAGGTTGACGTTGTTCTCCCTTTTGTTCCGATAAGGGTCTTGAAATGATGTGATTTCTCCCACTGCTTGTGTATCTCTGCATGACATCCCTTGCAGCTTGAAGAGTCATACCTCTTTACAAGCTCATCAATAGTTTTCGCCTTTTCGGCATGCGCAAAAGCAGGAACCAACAAAGCGCAGATCAACAAAGCTATTCTTATAAACATCGTCGCCTCCTCATATATATATTTTTCAGGTTTTTCCATCAGCCTCAAACTGAGCCTTGAGTGTCAGCTTAAACAAAATTTTAAATTCGTCATTCTTATATCTCCTTAAAGCTAATCTGCCTTTACCGGCAAGACATGAATTGCCTTGATAACAAGCTGCACTGTATCGCCCGGCTTTAAGTTTAGGTCATCAACTGACTCCGTAGTGAGCACGGAAGCCATCTCAGCGGGCACGCTCATGTCAAATTTCGCAAGGGACATTATATCCCCCTTCTTTACAGATTTTACTGTTGCGATAATCTTATTTCTTGCTCCATACTTCATGGCAAAACCTCCTCTTAAAGTTCTTTGAAACTTATCTTATAACCAAGATTGAATCCGAAGAGATCCTCATTCAAAGGCTTCCCATCAGCCTCGGCATATGGGTACATAAAATAATTCAGCTTGCCGTCTTTTTGCGGCGGATTCAAAACAAGATCCCTTCCTGTCTGATAAGCAATCCTGTTTTCCTCAATGGCACCAAAGAAGTATTCCACAAGGTCTTTCACATCTTTAAGGTCTTTTGTCTTTTTTTCGAGCATTGCCTTCCTGACATCAGAAGGGTCAACAGGCACCCATCCGTATCCAGGCATATAAAATTCCGCCCAGCAATGCTGTGACTTTGTGATATCGCCTTCCTTGCCCTTTGCCATACGAATCCCAAATATCTCCCTTGCAGGCACTCCCGCGCTTCTTGCAAGGGCGACATATACAGAATGTATGTCGCCGCACTTGCCTCCTAAAGAGACAATGAGTTTTTCAACTTCGCCAAATCCGCAGCCTTTAATATTAGGGTCGCGGTGCATATTAGTTAATATCCAGTCATAGATTGCCTTTGATTTTGCGAGATTGGTCTTTCTGCCCTTAGTAATTTTATCTGCAAGTTCTTTGACTTTGCCTGTTGTTGGGCCAAGGCTTGTTGCTTTTAAATATTGCTTGAACTCTTCCTTTGAAAATGCTAATTCTTTTTTAGGGAAATCCTTTTTTATAACCTCTTTTCTTTTTGCCTTAAATGAATATGTCAAAGTCCTCTCTTTGGATGGGCTGTTCCACTCGGCATAAAGAGCCATGTTTCCGTTGTCACCTTCCCGGTAGACACCCATATTTGAAAAATTACCATTAACTTTTATATCCCAGATATCCTGATTTTCATCTGATACAGGATAGGGAATCCACAGCCTTACTTCTTTTGCATCTGACGGAGCGTTGAGATTTACCTCAATGGTGAGCTGCCCTTCCCGCTCCTTTGCTCTGACTTGATTGGCAAGGCTCAACACAATCACGGCCGTCAACAGCATCAGTAATATCTTGCTTTTCCTCATTTAAACCTCCGTAAACTGAAATAGTCTGAAATGAGTAAGGATAAAATAAACCAAATCGATAACACAAATAGAAAATATCTATCCATTCATGCGGAGGCATAGGAGGAATAAAGAAAAGGTAAATGAACTACCCTGCAGCATGTTATAGGGAATTACAAGTTCAAAGCAGAATAGATTCTTCATGTGGGAAATTGCTTAACCCGAAAACTGCAATTACCTCATGAGATTATAGTGGCATGGGCAGATAAATGGCTTTATCCCGCCACATTATTGAGACCCGCAAATAAAACATATCAATTAAAAAATACAGAGCTGATTTATTGGCTTGTTTCTGTGAATCGAGAATTATAAAGGATTTTATCTGTTCATGCCACTGTACAAGTTCATTTTTTGTGTTAACGGCACGTCAGCAAATAATCCAGAAATGTCTTGTACAGATGGGGAATGGTGCGCTTCTTGTGAGTAATTATGTAAAACTGACGCATCATAGCAGCGTCTTTAATCTTGATCTCTTTCAGCATCCCGCATTTCAACTCATCTTTTACTGACCTGCGGGACAGTATCGAAATGCCCATGCCCTCCTTCACGGCCTGTTTTATGGCATCGGTTGAGCCGAATATTCCGACAATATTGAGCTGCTGTGGAGCAACACCCTCACGTTCGAGTATCTTTTCAAACTCTCTCCTTGTGCCGGAGCCCTGTTCTCTCATAACAAGGGGATAGCTGGCAAGGTCTTTCATACCTATGCCCTTTTTCACTTCAAAAGAGACCGAGGAAATGGCGATCAGTTCGTCATCAAGAAAAGGCTCATAATGCGCCTGCCTTGCCTCCAGCTTTGCGCCGACTATCCCGATCAGGAGTTCATGCTCTGCAACTTTACTGATAATTTCCCTCGAATCCGAGATAACTACATCAAACAGGACAGAAGGATGCTTCTTTCTGAAGGATGCTGTCAGTCCAGGGAGAATATATGTGCCAGGGATTGTGCTTGCACCGATAATGAGATGGCCGGAGAGGTCTTTTCTGAACTCTCCAAGAATGTCCCTAAATCCTTCGACTCTCTCTATAATATCCTGGGCCTTGGCAATAAGAACCGCAGCCTCTTTGGTCGGAAGAACTTTTCTGGGGAGCCGGTCAAACAGCCTGCAGTTCAATTCGTCTTCAAGCGCCCTGACGTGGTCGCTTACCGTAGGCTGGGTAAGATGAAGTTCTTCAGCTGCCCTTGAAAAACTCTTGTGTCTGTAAACGGATGCAAAGACCTTAAGATGGTGTATATCCATAACTAACTGTCACTTATGAATATTTCCTCTGTCTCTGCTGCTCGCCATTTTCTGCCTCGCAGAGCGCCTTTATTCTGTGAAGCACGGAATTCGTTTCCATTATATTCAATGACTTTCTCACGATATTGAACAGATAACTCATAACCTTTCCGGGCGCCTTGTGGCCGACTTCTACGGTCATAATTGTTCGCTCACCATCTTCTTCAAACCGGATATTTTTTCTGAGAGGCATCAAGCTGTGCATCTGGAGAGTGATCTGTCGCTCTCTCTCATACTGTGTAACCTTCCCCTCTCCGGTCAGGGTAAAACCCTTTATTCTGTAAGTCCATCCAAATGAGCTTCCGGTGTCAATGCTCTCTGCTGAAATGTTTTTTATCTCCGCAAGGCCGATGATGAATTTCGGCCAGTTCAAGGGGTCTGATACAAAGGCAAAAACCTTCTCAATCCGCTCATTAAGCATGACCGAGTTCGATACCATAGCCACAAAATCGTCATGCACAGGTTCAGCAGGCGCGGCGGCCTTGCCGATATTCCTGATGAGCGACTCGACCTGTGGCGGAATCGTCCCCATGGCCCCGAGTTTTTCGACAATAAAGGAACTGCTCATCATCAGCTTCATGGAGCGCAGGAGATAGTCCCTTTTGAATGCATCCTGCATCGCCATGATTTCCGCAAGCTTGCCCATATAAAAGCTCTGATAGCAATTGATGATCGCCTTGTCGATCTCCTGCACGGTCATATGTTCGGGCTTGATAACAGGGTCTATCAGATTGTATTTGCGGTAGTCGCGTTCGACTATAAACGGCTCAAGGGCACGGTACATGTCCGCATAAGGCCATGGAGCGAGGGCAAGGTAATGGGCAAAGTCCGGGTTGTAAATCTTCGAAAGCTCAAGCGTTCTCTGGATTGTATCCGTTGTTTCATGAGGGAAGCCAAGAATAAAGCTTGTCTCGGTGATCATACCATGTTCATGTATAAGCTTGATGGCCTCGATACCTGTTTCCACCTTGATATCTTTTTTGATCAGATCGAGAGTTGTCTGGTCTGTGGCCTCGACTCCAATATAGATATGGACAATCCCTGCTTTTCTGTATTTGTAAAGTATATCCTTATCTCTAAGTATGTCCTCTGCCCGCGTTTCCATCAGCAGGTAAACACCGAGGTCTTTTTCTATCAGGAGGTCAAGAAACCTTTCCCATCTCTCCCTGTCGCTTGTAGGATATTCATCAGGCAGGAGAATCACATTAACGCCGTATGTCTTCAGAAGGTGCTCTATCTCGGCTACAGCATTTTCGGGTCTTCTTGCCCGCCATTTCTGCTGCCAGAATTTCTGCTGAGAACAAAATGTGCAGTTGTGGCTGCATCCTCTCGATGTGCTTACAGCTCCAAGTCTGCTTTTCGGGATCACGAAATACCGGTAATCATTCCATTCGATCAGGTCCCATGCTGTTGACAGATTATCCAGGTCATTAATGAACGGTCTGTCTTTGGTTGCAATAGTCTGGTGTCCTTTGCGATAGGCCAGCCCCTTGACATTCCGCACGTTGTTACCGGTCTCAAGGCAAAGAAGCAGTTCTTTCAGCGTCTGCTCTCCTTCGCCCCTCACCACATAGTCAACACATCCGTTTTTCAGAACTTCCCTATAAAGGAATGTCGGATGAACTCCTCCGATTATGGTGATAATTTCTTCATTGACCTCTTTTGCAAGTCTGAGGATTTCGAGGGCATCCGGGAAGGTTGAAGTGATAGCAGTTGTGGCAATAAAGGCAGGATTGACATCCAGTATCTTCTGCTCTATCTCTTTAAATCCGACGCCCTTTGTCATTGCGTCATAGATAACGGGCTCAAACCCGGCTTCTCTGACTGCACCGGCGAGATAAACAAAGGTAAGCGGCACCCACCGACCGGCCACCTCAACAACGCCGCAATGATAAGGCGGGGTGATGAAAAGTATCTTCCTGTTCATATAACCCGAATTCCTCCTGCATAAGATAATCCTTGTTGCAATTCCAAGGGTTTGAAGGCGTCTATGCTTGCTATATTAAAAATCAATTGCATTTTTTGGGTCAAAGGCATGTTTGATTATAATATCGCTCCAATTTATGAGTCAAGTAGATAGATTCAATTCATGATAAGCAATGGATAGGCCTCGCCGATGTCGCGCTCCTTATGGACGTATAGCCTTTTAGATGCAGGAACTGCCAGTTTCGTCGACGGAGTACACGCTAAAGGAGGCAAAGACAATAAACTCGACACCGTTTAGAACAATGGAGAATACACCTAATCTTTTCCATTTCAAGATTTTACGCTTCCCATGACATGATGAAAAAAAAAATAAAACAGGTGCGAGAAAACTATCTTCGCTCTTGAAAAAATCTCTTTAGCAATTCAGCGGTCTCGTCTCCGAGAACACCGGAAGTCACTTCTGCCTGATGATTAAGCCTTTTATCAGAGAGTATCTGATAGAGGCTATGAACAGCCCCCCCTTTTATGTCCTTGCATCCATATACAATCCTGCCTACGCGGGCATTTACAATTGCTCCGGCGCACATGATGCAAGGCTCTTTTGTAACATAAAGAGTTGCGCTATTCAATCTCCAGTTTCCGATTTTATTAGCAGCAGCCCTTAATACAAGCATTTCAGCGTGAGCAGAGGCATCGAATAAAGACTCTTTCCGGTTATGGTCTCTTGCTATTATTACATCGCCTATTACAATGACCGCTCCGACAGGCACTTCCCCTTCTGCAAAGGCATCTTCTGCCTCCCTCATGGCATGCTTCATGAAATCAATGTCTGTAGCCATTTTGTCCACTCTTCAATGCCTTCTCCTGTCTTGCAAGACACCTCAAATATCTTTATGGATGGATTAAGGGACATAACATCTTTTTTTATCTTATCCATGCTCACATCAAGAAAAGGCGAAAGATCCGTCTTATTGATAATCAGCGCCGCTGATTCCTGAAACATCAGTGGATACTTTAATGGCTTGTCATCACCCTCTGTTAAGCTGAGTATCATAACCTTTATATCTTCTCCAACACTGAATTCAGCCGGACAGACCAGATTGCCGACGTTTTCAATAAATACCAAATCAAGCTTGTCCAGCGGCAGTTCCGGCAGGACTTCATGTATCATATTGGCGTCAAGATGGCATGCGCCGCCCGTGTTTATCTGGACAACCGGCACATTCAATTTATGAATCCTTAAAGCATCATCAGTGCCGGTTATGTCGCCTTCAATAACGCCTGCCTTTAAGCTTTTGCCCATGCTTTTAATAGTATTTTCGAGCAGTGAAGTCTTTCCAGCGCCTGGCGAACTCATAAGATTTATAACATAAACCCCGGATTTATCGAACAACTGTCTGTTGTCCCCTGCGATTCTTTCGTTAGCATCGAGTATTTTAGAGAAGACCTTTAGCTTCATTTTTAATCTCCTTTGTTCAGCAAGCATGGATAAACGAAAAAACTTAGTTCGCCACTCATAGGGTTTGAAGGTGTCTATGCCTGCTGTATTATTAACTACATTTATTGGATTAAATCAAAAGACCTCTATTTCTGTTATATCCATTTCACGTCCTGATTTAAGAAAAAATGAAACACCCGCGCAATCAGGGCAACAGAGAACATAATTTTCCGATGATGTAAAATCAGCTTCACAGATATTGCAGTGTCCTGAAACAGGTATTTCCTCGATTAAAAGAGACGCGGCACTGGCAATTGTATCAGTCTTTAAGGCATCAAAGGCAAAAAGTAAGGCCTCCGGAAGAACACCGGAAGCCTTTCCGATCTGAACCTTTACGCCGTTTATTACGCTAAATCCTTTGCTTTCGCATTCCCTTATAGCAATATCAAGCAGACTTGCTGCAATTGAAGCCTCATGCATAAATTAGTCAGTAAGCATAAGCGAGTAGCCAGGCGTTTTTTTTAAAGCGCATATTGACTATTTGTGCACTTCCCTCTCATAAGCCTCTTTGCCTGCTTCAACGGCTGCTGCTACCGCGGATTTTTTCTCTTCCAGCATATCCTTTCCTTTTTCTATTGAAGACCTGATTTTATCTTTCATGTGCACATAATAGTCAGATGTCTTATCTGATGCATCTTCCGCCAACTCCTTAATCCTCCTTCTGGTCTCTTGTCCGGACTGAGGCGCCAGAAGAAGAGCAAGACCTGCGCCAACCATGCCTCCCAAAAGAAACGACAATAATACAGAACCTGAACTATAACCGCCTTCTTCGTGTCTCATATCATTACCTCCCTTCCTTAAGTTGTTTTGCTAAAACATTCAGCGCGGCTTTAATGCCTGCCTTTAATCCAACAGCCTTTAAAGATATCCCTTCCCTGAACTCACTTATCAGTGCAACAATTCCTCTAACATCATTTCCCAAATCGTATACTGCCGACGAAAAGCTTCGGAGATTCTCTGTTGTATCTCCTACGTCAGTGCTCACTTTTTTTATACTTTTAAGTGTCTCTTCAGTTTCCATAAGGACAGGGGTCAGCCTGTTTTCCATAAATTTCAAAAAATCTCTGAATTCAGTAATAGCCTTTTTTATCTCCATTAAGGTGTAAATTAAAAAACCTATGGCACCCAAAAAACCGATAATCAATATAACAAAACCCGAGCCTATCATAATGCCGTACTGGTCAATCATTGGCGCCCCCTTTTTCAAAAAACTTATTATGCTAATAGTAGCAATTACCAGACAAAATATCAAGGCAGCCCTTTCTATCCCTGCTTCAGGATGAAAGCGTCAAAATCAAAAGAAGTTTTTTTTAATTGAGCGCGACAATTGTAATGCCTTCGCCTCCCTCATTTGATTTGCCTTTGGTAAAGCCTTTTACAAGCGGATGGCCTTTCAGATGCTCCCTGACTGCCTTGAGCAAAATCCCGGCTCCGACTCCGTGAATAACGACAACTTCGTCGAGGCCATCCAGCGAAGCCTGATTAAGAAAATGTTCGAGCCTCGATAAGGACTCGTCAACTCTGAGACCTATAACGTTTATCTGAGATGAAGATAGCTTATCATAATCAATTATGTCAGCGTTGCTTTTTTTCCTCTCAAAATATTTGCCCTTCCTGATTTCTATGTCTGAAGCAGGCACCTCCACCTCCTTGCCTGCTGCCGATACTTTAACTCGATCGTGCTTCAGATTAACTTCAATAACAGGCGCATCATAGCCGAGCGATCTTACAAAAACCATATCGCCTTCTATTATCTCGTTTATTGAAACAACTCTGCTTTTGACCATTTCATATTTTTTAATATTTTTATCAATTCCGTCTTTTACGTGTTCGCTTTGCCTAATCGCATCACGGATTTGTTCTCTCTCCCTCTTTTTTGCCTCATCAAGCAGCGTAAACATCTGTCTTTTTATATCAGACACAATATCCGATGCATCTTTATATGCGTTTGCCAATATTTCTTTCCGCGCATATTCGGTTTGAGAGCGCATTTTCTCCAGTTCCGCATTTTTCGCTTCAATTTCTGATTTTATATACTCCATCTCGCTTAAAGCGTTTTCATATTTAATCCTTTTTTGATTAAGGTCTGCTATAAGATTTTCGAGTTCTGCCTTAGCTCCTCCCATGAGCTCTTTTGCATAATTTATTATGTTTTCAGGCAGCCCGTATCTCTTTGCTATTTCAAGGGCGTGTGAAAGACCCGGCTCGCCAATCCGCAATTTATACAGTGGCGTAAGTGTTTTCTGATCAAACTCCATGGAAGCATTTATCATGCCTTCTGTCCTGTGAACAAATCCCTTTATCTCTGTTAAATGGGTCGTGGCAAATACAAGAGCGCCTGCATCCCTCAGTTCCTTTAGTACAGCGCTCGCAAGAGCTGCGCCTTCGTCAGGGTCTGTTCCTGTCCCCAGTTCATCAATCAGAATCAATGTCTTGTCACCCGCTTCAGCTATGATTTCGTTTATATTCGATATGTGCGCCGAGAATGTGGAGAGATTGTTTTCTATAGACTGAGCATCTCCTATATCAATGAGCAGCTTTTCAATAACAGGAAAACTTGATGACGAATCAGCCGGAACAGGCATGCCGGACAGCGCCATCGCAAGAAGGATTCCTATGGTCTTAATAGCAATCGTTTTGCCTCCAGCATTTGAGCCTGTTATAACCATTACTGAATTTTCGGTTCCCAGTCTGACATCAAGAGGGACGACCCCGGTCATTTCAGCCTTCTGCAATGAAACGGTCAGTAAGGGATGGCGGCCGTTTATTAGATTAATTATTCCTGATTCATTGATCTGAGGTATATTCATCCTCAGCATTTCAGACGCCTTTACAATCGAGCAAAGGACATCGAGATGAACGATGCAGTCATACTGTTTATTTATTTCATCTGAAGCTTCCCTTATTTTAGAGCTGATATTTCTGAGTATGCGTATTTCTTCAGCCTTCTGCTCTGCCATAAGATTTTCAAATTCATTGGAAATATGCATAATCTCGCGAGGCTCAATAAATGCGGTCTCACCTGATCTTGATATATCATGCACCACCCCAGGCACCTGGCCCTTGGAATCCATTCTCACAGGGATGACCCATCTGCCATACCGGTTGGTGATAAAATCATCCTGAAGAAATACGGATATATTCTCATCCCTGACCATCTCTTCGAGTTTTTTTCTTATCCTGCCCTCAAGTCTGCGTATCCTGCCCCTGACCGCAGAAAGTTCATCAGATGCGCTGTCAAGAATATTGCCTTCTCTATCGAGAGATTTTTGAAGCGTATTAAGAATAATCGGAAATCCTGTAAGATTTGTGGTTATTTCAGATAGCGCGATAAGTCCTTCTGTTTGCCCAATCTGCTCTGATATTTCATTTATAACGCTCAGGACTGGCATGAATTTAGAAAGATCATACCCTTCAAGAACCGCGCCTGCTGGTTTTATTTTTCCCAGTGCATAGGATATGTCTGAAAAACGCGACAGACGGATGGAGTTGCCCTCGTCCGCCATTTTTTTTATTTCACTTATTCTGGCAAACCTTTTCTCAATATCCAGTCTGTTATTAAAGGGACGGATTTTCAGGATGGAATCTTCGGATGCTTCACTATGCGAAAAATCAGCTGCCAATCTTAAGAATTTTTTAAACTCAAGTATATTAAGGGCGTTTTCCATCATTCTGAATCTTTTTTTTGATTTGAGAGCAGATTCCGTGCAGCATTTTTAATTCCCAGACTGTGAGCCCAGTTCTTCCAACGAGGTGTTTAATATTGGACATGACCTTTTTTTCTAAATTCCTGTCGCCTCTCGGTATATATTCAAGCAGATTCAATACCTCTGACGCCCTCGCGTAAAATGAGGAAAGCTCATTATGACTGATCAAGGGTATCTCCTTACTCTCTTTTTTTTGTCTTTTAAAGCCAGCCTTTGATAGCTCATAAGCGATTATAAGCACAGCCTGGGCTAAATTTAGCGAAGGCTGTTTGCTGCTTGCAGGTATTGTCATTAAAAAACCACAATCCTCAATTTCTTCGTTATAAAGCCCCTTGTCCTCCCTGCCAAACAATATCGCCACCTTATTGGCTATGGCAATTTCAGCGAGACTGTCAACTCCTGATTCAACAGGCAATATAACACCCCTTTTTTTGCCAATCCTGCGGGTGGTCCCCACAATCAGAGACTTATCTTTTATAGCTTCTGTCAGACTGTCATGTATCTCTGCTTTCTCAAGGACGTCAAGGGCATTATGCGCAAGCCATCTGGCCTCATCAGGCAATCCGCCGTTGCCTCCTTCTTGCAAAGCATGGTGGGTGGGCTTTACAAGGCAAAGATTCTTAAATCCCATGTTTTTTATGGCCCTTGCAGATGCTCCGATATTGCCTGCTTCTTTCGGCTCTACAAGAATAAAATATACATTATCTTTCCAATCTTTCATAATTATTTTGAGAAACTTCAGCCTATATCCTGTTTTCTGCATTTATAGACGATAATAAAATCGCTAAAATTGGGTTATAATAAAATGTGCAGAACTACATTTCTATTATTATACCAAATCGCAACGGTAGCGCTACGATCGGTAAATGCCTCGAGGCCGCTTATTCATCAAACTATGAAAATTTCGAGGTAATTGTTGTAGATGATTGTTCCGAAGACAATTCAGTAGAGATTATCAAAAGGTTTCCCTGTCGTTTAATCAGGCTCGAAAAACACTCGGGAGCTTCAAAGGCAAGAAACACCGGAGCTTTTAACAGCAATGGCAGAATACTTTTTTTTACGGATGCGGACTGTATTTTAAATAAAAACGCCCTCATGATTGCAAATAATACAGTCAATGAAAAAGGCTCAAACGTGATAATAGGCGGCACTTATACCAAAATACCTCACGACGAGCGTTTTTTCAGCATATTCCAGTCGATATTCATTAATTATTCAGAGACAAAGAATATACAAAGCCCTGACTACATAGCTACCCACGCAATGATTATTGACTCAGAGGTATTCAGGAAATCCGGCGGCTTTTCAGAAGACTTTCTGCCAATAATTGAAGATGTGGAGTTCAGCCACAGACTTCGAAGGGCCGGTTATAAACTCCTAATGAACCCTGAAATACTCGCAAGACATATTTTCAACTTTGACATGAAAAAATCCCTGCGCAATTCAATAAAAAAATCTCTATACTGGACAATGTATTCACTGAAAAACAGGGATTTTCTGGCTGACTCCGGCACTGCCTCAGTCGAGCTTAAAGTAAATGTTATCTCATGTTTTTTGACGATTTTAACCGTACTCGCATGGATAATGTCAAAAAACAGCGTTTTAATGTTATTGATACCGCTGATTTTTTTATTGAATATATTTGTGAGCAGGGACCTGTTAAAAAATTTTTTTGATACAAAAGGAATAATTTTTGGCATCTCTGCTTTGGCATATTACACCGTTGTCTATTCCTTTTCAGTCGGAATCGGGGCATTTTCAGGCATTGTTGCTTATTTGTCTGGCCGCGGAAGATCAGCATGACTCATAGCCCTTTTCGTCATTTCGGGTCCGTACTATGGAAAAAAAGGCCAATACATCTGACTTTTTTTGTTACAAAAAGATGCAATTCAAAATGTCCCTTCTGCTTTTATCTCACCCCTACCCTGTTAAATGAAGTTAAAAAAACAGAGCATCAAAAAGAACTTTCGCTCGATGAAATCCGTAATATCTCCGCGAATATGGGCAGCCTACTTTGGCTTGCCTTCTCAGGGGGGGAGATTTATCTGAGAGATGACCTCGCTGAAATAAGCTCGGTCTTCTATAAAAACAACAAACCGGCTATCATGCTTTATCCGACAAATGGCATGATGCCAGATGTTATCAGACATAAAACAGAGG
>JBBILM010000055.1:0-14294 GCA_037444915.1 Nitrospirota bacterium
CGCTTATAAACAAAGCCTTTGCGGATGTCGTTTTCTGTGCGTAACGCCCCCCTCCACCCTCTTAAGTTAAGAGGGGGAGCAAAGGGGGAGTTATGTAATTCCGCCTCTTTCTCAATCCCTTCAGGCGAATCAGCAAGAATATAATACGGGTACTTTGCAGACATCAGTCTTGTCCGCGCCAATGCCAAAGCAACGCGCGATGTGTCTATCGTAATCCACCGTCTGCCCCACTGCTCCGCAACATAAGCAGTCGTTCCGCTTCCGCATGTAGGGTCGAGCACAAGATCGCCCGGGTCAGTGGTCATGAGGAGACAGCGTTCAATGACTTTTGATGCGGTTTGAACTACATAGACTTTCTCGTGAACGAGTGCTCCTCCACCCGTATCCATCCAAATATTCTTGATGTGGGCTACTGGATAATCATTTAAATATCTTTTATAGCACAGGTTTTTACCTTCTACAATTAGTCTATTTAATATATCAAGGTTTTTGAGTCCTTCTTTCCTAACCGACCAATGTCTTCCTGTAGGTGGGTGAAATATTTTGCTTTTCCATTCAAATGGCTCTGATGTTTCGCCTTCTGTCGCCCCTTGAGAATTAAGAGCGGTTATTCTAAACCGTTTGCCATCAGGAATTTCTTCTTTTCCATCAATTTGATCTTGAGAAAGTTTTTGAATTTGACCGTCAGTAGTTTCAAGTAAATTATATCTTTGATTATCCTCAAGAGAATCTCGTTCAGCAAATAACTGTCTATATTTAACCCTACTAATATCCTTTGCATACCAAAGAATCATGTCGTAAATGCTATCTAAAATTGAACTCCCTTTACCTGCGGTTGTTTTAAATATAATCTTTGCTACAAAATTCTCACTCCCCATCACCTCATCCATCAAACACCTGACGAGATGCACATTCTCATCGCCGATTTGCACAAACACAGAACCTGTCTCTGTGAGCAGTTCTCTTGCAATCACAAGCCTGTCTCTGAGATAACTCAAATATGAGTGTATGCCAAGCTCCCATGTATCGCGGAAGGCGCGAATCTGTTCGGGCTGTCTGGTCAAATCCTCTGCCTTGCCGTCTTTGATGTCGCGCTTTCTTGTTGAGACCTGCCAGTTCGAGCCGAACCTTATGCCATAAGGCGGATCAAAGTAAATCATCTGGACTTTGCCTTTGAGCCCTTCTTTTTCAGCAAGTGAATTCATCACAAGGAGAGAATCGCCGAGTATCATCCTGTTAGACCAGTTCTGTTCATGTTGGTAAAAATCTATCAGGTCTTCAAACTCGATGCCGTTAAAGTCGGCAAAGAGGTTTGTCTGCGGAGCCGGTCTTTCCTTTTCATCGAACCTTCGTAAATCTTCAATCAACACCTGCGGGTGGATTTTCTCCTGAATATAAACAGGTACGGCAGGCACTTCCAAATCTTTCTGATCCTGCTCATCCTTTCCCTTCCAGACAAGCTGCGGGTCAAGAGACTGGTCGCGAGGATAGAGAATCTTCTTGGGCTTTGCCTCATCTTCTTTCACAAAGTTCTGAAGCTCGGCAGTAGGGATGTTCTTGCGCTTGTCTTTGTGTTTAAGACTATCAACTGACCTGCCTGATTTGTTTTTATTTTTCGGTGGCATAGTTAGAGTTTATTTTGCCTTTTTCCTTTCTGCATGTTTTTTAGCTTTCCTGTAAATGTCTTCAACGCTCAGTCCTTTAAAAAGATCATCCTGAAGTTTCAGGTAGTCCCTTTTTTCATATGTAATCTGGGAAAGAAAACGCATGGCATCCACCTCGCCAAGGTTTTTAAATAAAACGCGCAGTCCTTTTTCCCGTATCTTGGTATCGCTTGCCATTACCGTCATTTTAATTTGCCTCCATATTTTCAATAAATCTAAGCGGGTTTATGATCTTTATATTTATATCCAACTCCGACGCTTTCTTTATTAGTTTATCATCACAGGTCAAAAAATACTTAGCCTTTCCTTTTAATGCACATGCAAGGTGAATAGAATCTCTCGACTTTATGCCCCTTGATTCAAATTCCTTAAGCTCCCAGCGAGTTAAGGGATTTCCGAATCTCATTCTGAGTGTTCCATGGGTCTGTTATCTCCAGAAAAGCCCATATTCCGAATCCGCCGTGATTATTTACGGCAGGAACCCAGAGGTCTTTTGCAGTTGCAACCTTAGCTTCTTTGTCCTTCTTTTTTTCGCCTGTGACTTCGATAATGAGATTGAGAATATTTTCGGAAAATCCCCCTTCACCCCCCTTTTTCAAAGTGGGGATTTTCAGTCTGACAATGAAATCAGGGAGATAGTTTTTTTCTTCTCCGTTAAAAGTGTACGGTATTGTAAACCCTAAGTTCTGGTTTTTCACATAAGAAACAACTTCTTCCATATCTTCCAGCGATTGAGCAAGTTTCTGCTCCCATGAATCAGTATCAGCAACAACATGGCTTACATGGCTTAGTGCTGTAGGATAGACAGCCCTGATAGTGTCAAAATCAACATATTTTGATGAGCCGAGCATATCGTAAGATTTCAAAACCGGTTTTAACGCCTGACTCTTATCCGATGACTTAACGATTGAGCGATAGATGCGGTCTGCTGCATTATGCGCAAACTCAATGAGCAATAATAATTGAGGGAATGTGTTGTCATGGCAGACGACGCATTCATCAATCCACTGCCTCGTGATTTCAAGAATCTGCGGGAAGAGATACGGTTTGATATCGCCATCATCGTCTTGAAAATGATTCTCCAGAGTTAATTTTGCAAGGAGAAAGGCAATTTCCTGAACTCGTCTTTTCTTCAGGTCATCCAAGGTATGAACGCTCGATTCTCCAGCTATTGGGTCAAGCTGAACCTTTGTTGGAATGTCATGGGTGCTGATGATAAACTTTGAGTCATCCGTGAAAGTCGCCTCTAATTTTTCATCCGGGATTTCATATCGGTAACCTGTCAGCCGCGGAAAGACGATTTCAAGATGAGAGCGTTCAGGCAAAGCGCGCACACGGGTTGGAATCGGCCCGGGTTTCGGGTCGGTTGTAGAACCTGAGCAGGGGATAAACGAGAAAGGAACGCCATAGACTTCGGCATATTCAGGTTCAAACATTCCATTGTCATTCGTAGCATAGCTCATCCTGCGCAGCCCTCTGCCTACGACCTGTTCACAGAGAAGCTGAGTTCCAAATGCACGCACGCCTAAAATATGCGTAACCGTATTTGCATCCCAGCCCTCGGTGAGCATTGAAACGCTGACAACACATTTAATGTTTTCGCCAAGCTTTCCCTGTTTTCCCACTGTGTTCATCACCTCGCGAAGGAGGTCTTCATTTGTCAGCTTATCAGTATCACGGCCGGGGAATCTTTTTCTGTATTCTGCCTTAAATTCTTCAATTTCAGTAGCAGCTATTTTTTTGAATTCATCACTCATCGCCTCGCCTGACTCAAGCTGCTCGCTGTCTATCAGAATGGTATTAGGTCTCTCGCTCCATCTGCCGTTTTTTTCATTATTAAAAATTGATAATGCGCCAGGAACTATTATGGTGGTTCCGTCCGTCAGAGTCTTTTCCCATCCTGAGATGTAGTCATAGAGGAGTTTTGAGACATTTGTATTATTGCAGACGACAATAAAGACAGGCGGCGTGCCATTGCCGCGTTTCTCGTAGAGGTTATAAGCATTCTCATAATTGCCGTAAAGACTATGAAGAGCGCCTTGCAGCTCGGCAGGCAGTTTCGGTTCGCCGCTTACTGCGTCTGTCTTTCTGCCTTTTTTGGGTAAATCTTCACGAATGCGCAGCCAGAGGTCCCGATAAGTCGGGTAATTGCCTGTCATTTGGTCATCGGCAACAGGCACGCGAGGAACTTTTACAATGCCTGATTCAATAGCGTCTATAAGTGAGAAATCCGACACAACCCAAGGGAAAAGCGTCCCTTCGGGATAACCTGATCCCCGAAGGAAGAACGGCGTTGCCGAAAGGTCAAAGACAGATTTAATGCCTATCTTTTCTTTGAGCGCTTCCAGTCCTGAAATCCATATTCGCGCTTCTTCATCCCGTTTTTCTATCTCTTTTCGTTCTTCTCCGGTGAACTTCTCATCTTCACAGCCGACGCGGCGGCGGTAGCAGTGGTGCGCTTCGTCATTTATAACTACGATATTTTTCTTCGTGCCCAAATCCCTGCAAACGCGGCGCACCATTTCATCTGGCGTTTCTGTAAAAGCGCCGTTAGCTTTTAAAATGTTTTTTGTTAGTCTGGCAGCATCAGACTTTTCTCTAAGCTTAAATGCATGAAAGTTGGTTATGATTATCTTTACTTTATTGAGTTCTGACAATCTGTCTGACGGTAAAATATCGCGTTGAAGATAATAGTTTCCCGGGTCATTCGGCAAGAGCACTCTCAAACGGTCGCGGATTGTAATGCCGGGAGTTACAATTAAGAACGTATCGGAAAAACGAGCATCCTGCGAATTTGCAAATTTGTTCAATGCATGCCATGCAATCAGCATAGCCATAACAACTGTTTTACCGCTGCCTGTTGCCATCTTAAAGGCGACTCTATAAAGAAGCGGATTTGCGTCCTGATTTGCCTGACGGACGGCATTCTCAATCCATGATTCGCCGTGTTTATTTGCTACTTCTGTAATGTAAATGATGGTTTCAAGCGCTTCGATTTGGCAGAAAAACAACTTCTTCTCACGTTCGGGATTGTTCCAATAATCGAGCAAGTTTCTTGTTGTTTTGGTTATACCGTGGTAATCTTTCTTGCGCCAAAGAGCGACTCTATCACGAACATGGTTGATAAACTTGTTCTCCTCGATGCGATCTTCTGTCCATTCAGTGTCAAGGGATAGCTGCTTTCCCTTCTTTTTAGGTTTTGCAATAGGTATAAAATATGAACTAACGCGGCGTTCTTCAATTATTTCATTTGTTATTCCTTCTTCAGTAAATTTGAAGTGACGGTTGGGCTCTCTATACGGTGAGTTTAGAATTGGGTTTTCAATAATGACCTGTTTCATGTAACTCTTTCTCCCAGGAGGATGAAGCCTGCTGGCGCAGCTTCAGAGTCAAGCCATCAGAATATCCGGATGCCTTCCGGAAATGAAGTGGAAGGCTGTAATCCCTGTCTGAAATGGTTTTTATCTCTGCGTTCGGGGCTGTTCTATCGCTTGAAATATTAGGCCTGCTCATGCCACTATCTTGCTAATATCCGAGACCTTTTCTATTGTCTCTTTGATTTCCGGGTCAAGGGCTTCCAATTCCCTGATCGCCTCCGCAACTTCCCTGTTCGCGTATAAGTTTTTTCCTTTTCCACGCGTTTCATAAGCCTCTTCGCCAATCTTTTTCAGCAATTCTTCCCTGCGTTTTTTTAATTCCTCGGATTTATATAAGAGCTTAAATACGGTTATCTCCACACGTATCCTTTCTGACAGCAGGGACGCAAACCACTTGATCCTTTCGATTCCAACCTCAAAATCTTTTTTCAAACTGTTAAACATCTTGCCTCCATTTCTGTGCAGTATCACACAGTGTGAGCATTCTAACTTATACGGATTAAAAAAAACAAAAACCAACCCAAATCCAGCGATAAGGTGATGATGGATCGAGCAAAAGACAGCATTGCCTTATTGTAACCTTATGTTTCTACGCGGTCTTTAACATCTCGATTCTTTTACCCCAGAAGTCTTCGATGGTTCTTTTAAGCAAAGCATGCCCTTTTAAATCAGGATCTTTTTCGATTAATAAAAAAGCCTCTTTGCGGGCATTCTCCAATATTTTGACATCTCTCACAAGATTAGCGATCTTCAGGTCAGGCAAGCCAGACTGCCTTGTTCCAAAAAACTCTCCGGGGCCCCTGATATTCAAATCTTCCTCGGCAATCCGAAAACCATCATTGGTTTCAACCATTACATTCAGCCTTCTCATTGCGTCTTCGGCCCTGCCATAACACAGTAAAATGCAGCAGGATTGTTCGCTGCCCCTTCCCACCCTGCCCCTGAGCTGATGCAACTGGGCAAGACCAAAACGCTCGGCATTTATTATAAGCATCAGCGTGGCGTTTGGCACATCAACTCCGACCTCAATTACAGTTGTGGATACGAGAATTTGGATATTCCCCTGCTTGAATTCCCTCATAACTTCCTCTCTCGATTCAGGCCTCAGCCTGCCATGGATCAAGCCTACTTTAAACGCAGCAAACATCTTCTGGAGTGCTTCAGCTCCTTTAAGCGCTGACCTCATGTCCGTATTTTCGGATTCCTCAATCACCGGATAAACAACATAGACCTGTCTTCCCTTGTTTATCTCGGTTTCCATAATGTCATAAATCTGGTTTTTCTGGTGTTCGTACAGCAATTTTGTAATTATCGGACTTCTATCCGGCGGCAGTTCATCAATAATCGAATAATCGAGGTCGCCATAAAGAGTCATGGCAAGGGTTCGCGGAATAGGAGTTGCGGTCATTATCAGCACATCCGGATTTGTTCCTTTGCCCCTGAGAAGCGCCCTCTGCCGCACACCGAACCTATGCTGTTCATCGATTACAGCAATCCCGAGCTTTTTAAATAAAACCCTTTCCTGTATAAGGGCATGAGTGCCTATGATGATATCAGCATTACCCGATGCTATATTTTCTGTCTCTTCACCTTTCATGCTTCCCGTAAGCAAATGTATCTTTAATCCAAGGTCTTCGGCAAGCCTGTGCATGTTTAAATAGTGCTGTTCCGCGAGTATTTCGGTAGGAGCCATTAGAGCGGCCTGATAACCGCTTTCAACCGCTGCTAACATGGACATGAAAGCAACTATTGTCTTTCCGGATCCCACATCCCCCTGAATCAGCCTGTTCATGGGGAAATGCGATTTCATGTCATTAATTATCTCTCCGAATACCCTTTCCTGAGCGCGGGTAAGCTTAAAAGGCAGTTTATTTAGCAGCTTATTGATAAGGGTATAATCTGGTGTAAAGGATATTCCATTTTTAAGGGTCTCGCCGTTTTTAATAGCTGCAAGACCGAGCTGAAATATAAACAGTTCATCAAACGCGAGTCTTTGATGATAAATGCTTGTCCCCTTTATCAGTGATTCCAATAAAACCGATGAAGCGGGGAAGTGTACATTTAAAAGGCTGTCCTGAAGTGACGGGAGATTATATTTTTTAATAATTTCCGGCGGCAAAGGCTCCTGCACAGAGGATATGTGGGCGCTGATAACCGAATATATGATGTTTCTTAGCTGTTTCTGACTAATCCCTTCAGTGCATCTGTAAATCGGAACTATCCTGCCGGTGTGTATATGATTGGAGCCTTGCATTGGGCTGTCAGACTGAGTGGTTTGGTATGCATTGTCTTCCTCTTCCTCAAGCATCTCGTATTCAGGATTGATTATTTCAAGGCCTGCATTCCTGTAGCCCGGCTTAACCATGCCATATAGTATTAATTCCTGGCCCGGCCTGAATATCTTTTTCAGATATGTCTGATTAAACCACTTCGCGCTTAAAAGACCGCTTCCGTCTGAAATAATAAGCTCAAAAATCTTTAATTTAGATCTGCCGGCGCGCGGCGTGATAATCTCTGATTTGAGAACCTTTCCTGTGATTGAGTGTACTTCACCGGGTATGAGGCTGGCTATCTTTCTGACAGAACTCCTGTCCTCATATCTGTACGGCAGATAATAAAGCGCATCCCTTACACTGTGAATTCCAAGCCTGGCAAGTAGTCTTGACTTGGAAGGACCTACCCCTTTTATGTATTGAACAGAAGATGATAAAGCATCGCTCATTGGCAATAGCTGCCAGACGCGTAAAAAAGCCGCGCACAGACCCGATTAGCTCTGCTGGCTCTCCTCATCCGCCTGTTTCCTCGCCTCTGCTTTTATGGCATCATCAAGTGATTTGCTCGTTCCATCCATCCTGATCTTTGAATATTCGGATTCACTCAATATATCTATTTCCCATCCTGTCAGTTTTGTGGCAAGTTTTATATTTTGTCCACGTCTTCCGATCGCAAGGGATAGTTGCTGGTCGTCTGCTATTACCATCGCTGTCCTCTCGTCCTCTTCGTTTATTCCAACCCGCTCAATAACGGCCGGGGTAAGGGCGCGCGCTATAAATATGCGGGGATCTTCACTCCACGGTATTATGTCAATCCTTTCACCCCTCAACTCTCTCACTATAGACTGAACCCTTGTACCTTTCATGCCAACGCATGCGCCCACAGCGTCGATTGACGGATCCTTTGAATATACGGCTATTTTTGTCCTTTCTCCCGGTTCCCGCGCGATTCCTTTTATGACAACAACTCCGTCATGGATCTCAGGCACCTCCATCTTAAAAAGGCCGACAACAAAACTTGGAGCATTCCTTGAAAGCATAATAACAGGGCCTTTGGATGACTGTTTCACCTCGCTTAAATACGCCTTAACATGGTCTCCTCTCTTGAGGGTCTCATTCGGCAGGGTTTCTCTTACAGGGAGAACTGCCTCGGTTTTTGCAAGATTTATGTAATAATTGCCAGCCTCTTTTCTTATAACCATTCCGCTTATTATCTGACCGATCTTATCCTTATACTCTTCATAAATAATATCCCTCTCAGCCTCTCTCACTTTTTGAAAAATTATCTGTTTTGCGGTTTGGGCTGCAATCCTTCCAAAGTCCTGAATTGAGATGGGCGCCTCCACAGTGTCGCCGAGTTGCTTCCCTTCAAAAGTCTTGCTCACTTCTTCTAAAGATATTTCCTCTCCGCTATCCACAACATTTTCCACAACTGTTTTAACCTCAAATACGTGAATATTGCATGTTTTAGGATCAATTCGGAGGTTTATATTTGTCCTGCCGCTGAATTTTTTCCTGGCTGCGGATAATAGCGCTGCCTCCATAACATTAAGCAAAGCTTCTCTGGATATTCCTTTTTCTCTGCTGATCTGGTCAATTACATAACATAGTTCTTTTGACATCGCTGATACCTCATTTTTTAAGACATCTATAAAAAACTAAAACTCTATCTCCAATCTTGCCTTTGATATTTTATCAAGAGGGATAAAAAAATCTTTTTTCCCCGTCTTGCTTTCAATGGCGAGTCTTATCCAATTCTCGCCGGCATCAATAATCCTGCCGATAAAAAATGTCTGATTGTCTATTTTTTCCTTGGTTACAATTCTTGCGAGTTTTCCCACATTTTTCTCAAAATCTTTTTGGTTAATAAGCGGCCTATCAAGCCCAGGAGATGAAACCTCCAATAAATAAGGCCCTCTTACAGGGTCTTCTACATCAAGAATTGCCTCAAAGCTCCTGCTCATGCGCTCGCAATCTCCCACAGTAACCCCTGCTTCCTTGTCCACTACGACTCTTAATAAAACCCTTTTACCCCTGCCGGATATTTCAACATTTACGAGTTCCAGCCCTTCATTTTCGGCTGTCTGCGCCGCCAGATCATAGATTTTTTGCCTGATATTTAGTGTTTCCATGTCTATATTGTCTAACTTTATACATATCCTGCAAGTCTCCGGCATTTTCCGGAAATCATCACTAAAACAAAAGAGTGGGAGAACCCACTCTTAATAATTCACGTCGGCTAAATCTTATTAAATATACCAATTATTTAAAAAAAAAACAACACCATGGGGTTTCCCCCATGGTGTTGATACAGTCTCGCATTCTCAGCACTATTTCTTTTCTGGAGCTGGAGCTGGTTCTGGAGCTGGAGCTGGAGCTGGTTCCGGAGCCGGAGCTGGAGCCGGAGCTGGCATTTCTGCTGGCTTAGGTTCCTCAGGCTTTTTACAGCTTACAGTAAGTGTAAATGCTACAAGCAACATAATTGAAAGTATAAAAGCTAATACCTTTTTCATTATTAAGTCACCTCCTTTCAAAAATATCAGATTCGCCAAAATCAGGTAGTCCAAAAACTACGCGATAATTATTAAATAATATGTTGTTTATTGTCAAGATGTCAGGCAATGGGAAACTATTCCATGCATTCCCGATTCAAAGAACCCTTTTTTTAAAATATACAAGAAATTGACTTGAGAATCAATATCTGATAAAAAGAGATTATGTGGGACTATACAGAAAAATTAAAAGAACTTTTCCTGCATCCAAAGAATGTCGGTGAAATTGAAAATGCGGATGCAGTGGGCGAAGTGGGAAGCATGATATGCGGTGACGCCCTCAAGCTGACGATTAAGATTGACAGGGAAACAGATAAGATAATCGATGCTAAGTTCAGGACATTCGGCTGCGCCTCTGCAATAGCAACATCATCAGTCCTTACAGAAATTATAAAGGGTAAAACCCTTGATGAAGCGCTCAAAATTACAAACAAGGACATTGCTGAATATCTCGGGGGACTGCCAGAGGAAAAGATGCATTGTTCAGTAATGGGCAAAGAGGCCCTCGATGCTGCTGTTGCCAATTATAGAGGCGGGGTTGAACTGCCGGGGCCGGAAGAAAAGGTTGTTTGCCAGTGCTTTGATGTTACAGAAGAAAAGATAAGAAAGGTTGCGATAGAAAATCATCTTACCACTGTCGAAGAAATAACAAACTATACCAAGGCAGGCGGCGGTTGCGGAACCTGTATTCCTCATATAGAAGAAATATTAAGAGACATATGGTCAATTAAACCTCCTGAAAAGCCCTTGCAGAGAAAAAGGCTTACTAACCTCCAAAAAATAGCGCTCATACAGGATGTTATAGAAAAAGAGATAAGACCGAGGCTGCAAAGCGATGGCGGAGATATTGAACTGATAGATATTGAGGGAAATAATGTTATTGTCGGACTGAGGGCCATGTGTGTTGAGTGCCCGATGGGCGGCATTACACTTAATAATATACAGGAAAAATTAAGAGAGGTTGTCGATAAGGATATTATTGTGACAACAGAATAATGGATTTGGAATGAATGCAATTGGTGTGTAACATAGAAAGCATAGATGACTTCAACACCTTTGAATTGCGATAAGGATAATATTATGAGGCCAGTATATCTTGACAACAATGCAACTTCACTCGTAGCTCCAGAGGTAATGGATGCGATGCTTCCCTATATGCGCGACTTCTATGGCAATCCTTCCAGTATGCACACGTTTGGAGGCCAGATTTACCGAAGTATCAAAGAAGCGAGGGCTCAGGTTGCATCCCTTATAGGCGCTGAACCAGAAGAGATAATCTTCACGAGCTGCGGCACAGAAAGTGATAATACGGCGCTGATGAGCGCGGTGGAATCATATCCGCAAAAAAAACACATTATAACGACCAGAGTTGAACACCCGGCTGTCCTTAACTTCTGCAAACACTTGGCAAGAAAAGGTTACAGGGTAACGTTCATTGGCGTGGACAGGCTGGGCAGACTCGATATGGATTCGTTATTAAAGGCTGTGGATGACGATACAGTGGTTGTTTCCGTGATGTATGCGAATAACGAGACAGGCGTAATATTCCCGATACAGGAAATAGGCGAAATCTTAAGGCAAAAAAATGTGCTTTTCCATACCGATGCGGTTCAGGCAGCAGGAAAGATAAAGCTGGACGTTGATAAACTGCACTTTGATATGATGTCTCTTTCAGGCCATAAGCTCCACGCGCCAAAAGGGATTGGCGCGCTTTATGTAAGAAGAGGAACAAGGTTTTATCCATATATAATAGGCGGCCATCAAGAACGCGGAAGAAGGGCAGGCACAGAGAATGTGGCATCAATAATAGCGTTTGGCAGGGCGTGCGAACTCGCAAAAGAGCGCCTTGACATTGAATCGAATTATGTAAAAAAACTCAGGGATAAACTTCAAGACGCTTTGACTAAACTGTGTCCGGATGCTGAGGTTAACGGCGATTCAGAAAACCGCCTGCCCAATACGATAAATATAAGCTTCAGATATGTGGAGGGAGAAGCAATCCTGCTCAGGCTGGATGAGCACGGAATATGCGCTTCATCCGGGTCTGCCTGCACATCAGGTTCTCTTGAGCCAAGCCATGTTTTAAGGGCAATGGGAGTGCCTCATCATGCCATACATGGTTCTATAAGATTGTCACTCAGCCGTTATAATACGGAAGATGAAATCAACAGGGTCATAGAGGTAATGCCTGCGATAATAAGGGATTTAAGGTCTCTTTCGCCTTTTGGAAGATAAAGACAAACCAATCTTTAACTTCTGTTCTCAACCCGTTCAAACTACTTCATTTACAGTTATATAGCGGCATGGACAGATAAAAGCCTTTATAATTCGCTATTTTATAGAAACAATCCAATGAATTAACCCTGTATTTTTTTGTTTGATATGTTTTATTTACGAGCCTCAATAATGTGGCGGGATAAAGCCATTTATCTGCCCATGTCACTATCATTGTATGACATAATTGCAGTTTTAGGGTTAAGGCAGAGGGGTACCCAAAAATCCCTCTTTTGAGGGATTGACAAACAGGGATTAATCGTTTATATTTTTTGAGAATACTGACTATAAAACATTGACAGCAGATTTTATGCTCTGTTATTGTTTAATAGCTTGAGGGGCATTGTGAGGGATACTTGAAAAAAGTAAATGCTTATAACCTGATACTATCTTTAAAAAACTCTCTTATTTACTTATCAATTAAACCCATCCCTTTATTGCTCAAAGTTAAAACAAACGATATTTTTATACTATAAGACATCAGGCATGAAATCGGTAAGATGATGTCAAAAGTTTCATGAAAAATAAGCAGCAGGACAGGCGCCCCGACATCCTACTATTTGGGGGGCAATTTTATGTAAAGCAATGTATTACTAAATATTGGTTTTATAGTTTTTAGCTTAAAAACTTTTGACAATACTTTGATAATTGAGAGGAGGCTCAGAATGGAATTTTTTAAAACAAAAAAGCATTTGGCAGCAGGAGTAGTGCTCATATTATTTATGGCAACAAGTTTACTTAGTGGCTGCGCTCAAACCATGCAAGCGATCGAACATGCAAAAATGACCGTTAATGTGAAGATGTCCGATACTATTTTTCTTGACCCCGTTACACTGGCAAAGAATCGTAATGCCTATATAAGAGTAACAAACACATCTGATATGCAGGAAATAGATTTTGATAACCAATTAAGAGGGAGATTAGGAAAAAAAGGAATAACGCTTGTAAATGATCCAACACAAGCAGGCTATATAATTCAAGCCAATGTACTTTACATGGATTATGAAAAGCAAGGTTTAACAGGCGACGGCATGCTCGTTGGAGGATATGGTGGAGCAGTAGCCGGCGCTTCTATGGGCGGTGACTGGGCAGGTGCGCTTGCCGGCGCTGGCATAGGCGCTGTTGCAGGCAGTCTAATAGGCGGCGCTATTGGTTCTGCATTTAAAGTGGAAACATATGCGGGTGTTATTGATATACAGATTCAGGAAAAAGTTGAGGGCGGAGTTAAAGGAATAATGAAAACAGACGCTAAACAAGGAACTGTAACTTCTTTATCAACCGAGAGAGAAATAAAGTCGGATTATCAGACATATAGAACCAGAATAGCGGCTACAGCTAAGCAAACCAATATAGACAGAATGGAAGCGGCGATAACGGTATCTGAAAGGCTTGCTGTACAGATTGCAAATATGTTTTAGATGTTAGGGATAACTAATCTACAGACATCCTAAAAAGGCGTCAAGATGAAAAAACAGGGAATAGTTAGATATTGGTTGATGGCTGGCAAGACAAGGGTTTTAAAGCTTTTAGCTTGAAAGCTTTTGATAATACTAATGAACTACCCCGCAGCAAGCTGCGAGGTATCGCGATTGAAAAAAATGCCGTCATTCTCCGGCTTGTCCGGAGAATCCAGTGCCTTTTTCTGGATTGCCCGATCAAGTCGGGCAATGACAGACTTACCCCAATGCTGAGCATCAAGGAATTCTTTTGATTAAATTAGGGGGGAAATTAAAGAGGGCAGAGGGTCAGGTCTTTAATTTTGATATTTAATCAAAAAACGCGGCACTGACTAATAAAAATGGCTCTTTCTCATTTCAGGTAGGTAAGTTAAAAAATTGTCATGCCCGAAGCCTGCCCTCGAAGTTTGTAATCGGGGGGCTTCTATCGGGCATCTATAAAGGTTGGATTCCCGCTTTCGCGGGAATGACAAAAAGGGGCAGGAACTGAATCTATTGCCCCCCTACGGAAAAGGGGGGAATGCCGGAAGGCAGGGGCTGGACTGACAACCTTTTTTAAGAAAGCGGTTAAAAGGGAATACATTATGGGCGTTTCTTTTAACTGCTGCCTTTATTTTCACCCACTCAAAATGAGAAAGAACCAAAAATAAAGTGGTTATAGAGGTGGATGGAGGGCAGCACGCAGATAATTCAAGCG
>JBBILM010000056.1:0-1513 GCA_037444915.1 Nitrospirota bacterium
CAGCCTCTGACAATTGACACAAAAAAATGCAATCGCCTCACATGATTATAGTGGCGTGACATGAAACGCACAGGAATCGATGTGCTTCATTTAATAGATTTTTTTATAATACATATTATATATTTAATTAACAGGCTATACATAACGACATAAGTCCCAGACAGTTTGTCATTCCGGCTTGTCCGGCCACAGGCTCATTGAGAATCTTTCCGTAAAAGAGGGATTCCCGACGCGCTCCGCTTGCGGGAATGACATACAACTAATGTCGTTGTGTATAATAGCTTGTTAGAATTAGCCAAAGCGATTGATGAATTTTATATCATGAAAATACACGCTAAAAATGACCGCTTCACATTCAAAAAAATAGTTCTTTTAATAGTACTTTTATCACTTATCTATATTTCCCCTATTTTAATTAACAATACGGGTGCTGAGAATAAACCCGTCTGTTCAGGTTGTCATAAAAACAAGACCAATGGAACAACAATACATCCTGTAATCAAAACAGGTGGTTGCGTTGCATGTCACACAAAACCTCATTTTGCTAAGTCCAAATCACAAAAATTCATGTTTGCAGAAGGTCTTGATCTTTGCTACGCCTGCCATGACAAAACAATATTCAGCCGGGAGATTAAGCATCCGCCTGTTGCTCAAGGCCAGTGCCTTTCGTGCCACGATGTGCATGTCACAAACAATCCAAAGCTTTTAATCGCAAAAATGCCTGATTTATGCTTTCTCTGCCACGATAAAAGCAAATTTAAGAACAAGACAAATCATTCTGCGGTCGCAGAGGGAATGTGCACATCATGCCATGACCCTCACAGCAGCAAGGCTAATAAACTGTTGATTTCAAAATCGCCGGATTTGTGTTTTAACTGCCATGATAAAAAACTTTTCAGCTCGCGCAAAAACATTCATCAGCCCATAGCCGCAGGCCTCTGCAATTCATGCCATGAACCCCACGCCTCAACAGCCCCTTCCCTCCTTTTAAGTGAAGTGCCTGATCTTTGTTTTATGTGCCATGGCATGAGTGAATTTGAAGGAAAGGTTGTTCATGCGCCTGTTGCAGGCGGTTTATGTATGAGTTGTCACGAGCCTCACCAATCAAACGATCCAAAACTGATATTGTCTCAGATGCCGGGTTTTTGCTATAACTGCCACGACAAAAAATTATTCACCAAAAAACATGGTCATCAACCTGTGGCCGAAGGAAGATGTCTTTCCTGTCACACCGCGCATGCTTCGGGATTCAATCATCTTTTGCCTGAAACTGTAAACAATACGTGCTTTATATGCCATTCAGAAATCGAACGCAATGGCCATATCATAGTCAGCTTTCCGAGATCAGCCCATCCAGTGGAGTCAAAAAAAGAAATAAATTATGGAGGCAAAACATTCAAACTCACCTGCAGTTCATGCCATGACCCTCACAGTTCAAAGTGGATAAGGCTGTTTAAATATGAAAGCTACAACACAATGGGTATCTGCGGTCATTGTCATAAAATGTAGCTAA
>JBBILM010000056.1:1613-13762 GCA_037444915.1 Nitrospirota bacterium
ATACATGAAAAGGCTCTGTTTGCAACACATTCGAAGATGCAATGCCCTAATCTCTGAATCCACATATTTTGTGTACAGTGAACAACATTAAAGTTGCCATTTAGACCAGCCGGAGAAATCTGAGATTTCTCACTTCGTTCGGAATAGCAGATTTGAAGGTATCTATGCCTGCTATATTATACGCTAATCGCTTTTTCAGGGTTTCAGTTTAAAAAAAGACGCCCCGCGGCTTGACCGCGGGGCATCTGCATCAGTCAGAGCTTTTAGGTACTATTTCTTTTTCTTAAGGTCCTTTGAGGCATCTTTCTTTTCTATCACTGTCCACTGATTGAGATCATGCGCCGTATTATGGCAATCATTGCACTTAGGGAACCTGGCAGTAATGCCTTCAGGATGCGGGGTGCTATGGCAATCCTGACATTTTGGAACCATTTTATGCTTTTCCTGATGACAGAACGCGCATGCAAAGTTTTTATGCTTGGTTTTGTTCGCAGTCAAAAGATCATAAGCTGTTTTATGACATGCCGCGCAGTTCTTGGATGCGATATCAGAAGCATATGTTACAACCGCAGGCATATGGGCTTTATGGCATCCTTTACAGTCAGCATTTGCCATATCAGCGGAATGAGGCTTGTGGCACTTCAAACATTCAGGCACTTTTCTGTGAACATCGTGACAGTTGGTGCATGTAAGGGCTGTGTGCTTGCTCTTGTGCGTCTTTAACTGCTCAATCTGTCCTTTATGGCACGTAAGGCAAGGTTCAGTTAACTGACCGGTAAATATAATCGCCAGAGGAGTATGCGGATTCTTATGGCATGTCAGGCAACCCTTCAGTTCGTAATGAGATTTCCCCATATGACACTGGTTACATTGCGGAATATTATCCTTACTGAGAGGCCGGTGTCCTGCATGGCAATCCTGACATGATATAACCTTATGCCCTCCCCCTGCCTTGGCTATATCAGCCGGCGGAACAGCATGGCATTTAATGCAATCATCGCTGGTAAGAATATTGCCTTTTGCTGCTTGGGTCCATGATTTATCAACTGTTACCAGTAAAACAAAACACGCAATGAATAAAACAAGCAGCCCGGCAGAAAAAATACTTTTTTTTGTCTTCATTATTAAGCCTCCTTAAATTATGTTTTTATGAAGATTCATAGGATTCAATATATTGATGTCACTTCTCAACAATCCTGACCTTCATCTCTATTCTCTCGTTGGGATTATCTCTCCTGTCTCTTGACTGGCTGACAATCTTGTCAGCAGCATCCATTCCTGAAACGACCTCCCCAAAAACCGTATACTGCTTATCAAGGAAAAAAGCGTCAGCTACACAAATAAAAAACTGAGAACCCGCGCTGTCTGGATTGGCTGACCTTGCCATTGAAAGTATCCCTCTTTTATGCGGCTTGTCATTAAACTCGGCCTTTAACTGATAACCTGGTCCACCCATTCCGTGCTTTGATTTGTCGGGGTCTTTAGAATTCGGGTCCCCGCCCTGAATCATGAAACCCGGAATTACGCGATGAAAGGTGGTTCCGTCATAAAAGCCCTTTTTCGCAAGTTCAATGAAATTATTTACGTGATTTGGCGCGACATCCGGAAAAAACTTAATCTCGATCTCTCCGAACTTTGTTTCAATTACAGCCTTTGTTTCAGCCATTCTTTTAATCTCCTCTTTTGTGAATTTCTTATTCACTGGCTCGGAATATGCTAAACTGCTAAAAGCCAGCAAACAACACATTGCAAAGACAATCTTAAAGCATCTCATAAAACCTCCCGAATATGTGTGAATAATTCCAGTAAGACCAGAACAATATCGTTTTATTAAATCATTTTCACCCCCCTTATTTTTAAAACATCAAAAAATAATTATGAATTATATAAAAATAACTTTTTATAATCAACATTGGCTGAATAACAAGGAATTTTCACTCCAGCGCTATCCTGAATTCCTTCCACAGCTTTTCTTTGGAATGTCCCGAATCAATAAAATCCCATGCGAGTGTTTCGTTCAAATCCCTGTTCCTGAATATATAAAAGTCAATGTCAATTCCCGAGTCAGAGCAGGCCTTCGTATAATCATCCTTATTTATCATTGCCTCTAAAGCCTTTACTATTCGTCTGTCACCGCATGAAAAAAGACCCTGCATATACGCGTACTTGGGCACGTCATGAAACACCTTCGCATTCTTAACATCTTTTAATCCATTTTTAATGAATTTAAGCCTTTCTTTTACAACACCTGGCCGTTCCATTTTATGCCACTGAAACGGGGTGAAAGGCTTGGGAACAAAAGTGCTTATGCTCAATATAACTTTGCCTTTATCAGACAATTCCCTGACGCCCTTTACGAGCTGCACAATGCCAGCGATGTCCTGATCTGTCTCTGTCGGCAGCCCTATCATAAAATACAGCCGCAGATTTTCTACTCCATTATCAAGTATATGCTTTGATGTCAGAAGTATATCTTCTTCGGCTATCTTCTTATTGATGACCCGCCGCAGCCTTTCTGTACCGGCTTCAGGGGCAATAGAAATACTTCTATATCCTCTGAGCAGGTCCGTAAGTTCCGCGCTTTTTGAGCTTGCCCTGAGCGATGTAATAGAAAACTCCACGCCTTCCATGCACAATATATCACTAATATGTGGATAATCAGTCAAAGACGGGCCAATAAGTCCGATTCTCGGAGCAGCCTGAGCAGTTGTTGATTTACCGCCGTCTTTTTCAATATTCCGACTAAGTGACAGTTCTTTTGCCCGTTGTATGTCCGCAATAATTGTTTCCATGTCTTTTCTGCGCGGGGGGCTATAAATATGTCCAACGAGGCAAAAGCGGCAGCTCCATGGACATCCCCTCATTGCTTCGATAAGATACATATCAGAAAATTCCGCTTCAGGGGTAACTATCGCAGTAGTAACCGAGGAAGAAAAATCCTTAACGTATCTTCTTTTTATCCGTTCAGGGGCTCCGTGTCTTGCAATCCTCTCAGATATTGTTCCATCATCGCCATATTCAATATCATAAAATTCCGGAATATAAACACCCTCTATATCCATTGCCTTTTTTTTTAAATTCAGCCTGTTCTTATCTTCTTTCAGTGGAATGTAAATATCAAGAAATTCATTTAACGATTCCTCAGCCTCACCGATAAAGACTATGTCAAACAAAGGAGATAATGGCTCAGGGTTGAATGTGAGACAGACTCCACCTGCTGTTATAAGCGGATGGTAGGCATTCCTTTCAGACGAATAGAGTGGTATTTTAGAAATGTCGAGTATCCTTAAAATATTAGGATAATCATTTTCAAATGACACAGAAAACGCGATAATATCAAATCGGTCTATAGCTCTTTTTGATTCAATTGAAAACAAAGGCGTTTCAGTTCGCATATGCTCCAGGATGTCCCTGTCATCCGGCAGAAAGGCCCTTTCGCAAACAATATCCTGTCTCTTGTTAAGAAGCCCGTAAATTCCCTGATATCCGAGGTTTGACATCGCCACATGATATACGTTCGGATAAACAAGGCAGATACTTATCTTTCCGCCGGGATCTTTGAATATTGTGCCTTTTTCTTTTGAAAGAAGATAGTCGGATTTTTGTATAAGTTTACGGTTCATTTGCTCTCAACCTGAATAATAAATAATATGAAGCGAGGTTATTATGCCTTTTTTTACAGCTTTAATCCAAGTTAATGATTATTATGTTATTCTAACTTATGGATATAATTACATCCCATGTGAACGCGGATTTTGATGCTGTCGCATCAGCAATTGCCGCACAAAAAATATATCCAGATGCGGTAATCGTATTCCCGGGGTCAATGGAAAAAAGGGTGCGGGATTTCATTGACGCGTTCCAGCCTGTCGAATTAGCCAGATTTAAGGATATTCCCACTGATAAGGTAAAAAAGTTGATAATCGTTGACACAAAGCATATTGACAGGATCGGTCATCTGTCAGAGTTTCTCTGCTTGCCGGGCATAAAAATACATATATACGACCATCATCCAATAGATGACAACGATATAAGGGGAGAACTGGAGGTGATAGAGAATGTAGGCGCTGTATCAACTATATTTACAGAAATAATCCAGAAAAAAAAGATACCGATTACGCCGATGGATGCGACCATTCTCTGCCTTGGAATCTATGAAGAGACCGGTTCTTTATCATTCGTATCAACCACGCCGCGTGATATGATGGCAGCCGCCTTTCTTCTCAAAAAAGGCGCCAATCTGAACATAGTTTCGAACTTCCTGAAGGTTGAACTTAGCACAGAGGAATTCGCCCTTCTGACCGAGCTTGTGCAGTCATTGCATGAGGTTATTGTTCATGGTGTCAGAATAAAGATAGGCAAAGGCAGGATTGAAAGTTTTGGCGATGTTGCGCATCTTGCCAATAAGATTATGGACATGGAAGAAACTGATGCCATTATAATCCTGATAGCAATGGCAGATAAAATCCTGATAGTGGCAAGAAGCAAGGCTCCTGAATTAGATGTGTCACAGGTTTTAGCTGAGTTTGGAGGAGGAGGGCACCCGGCTGCTGCATCAGCAACCATCAAGGAAATACCGTTTGAGATAATTGAAGAAAGACTGATTAAGTCGCTAAAAAAACACGTTCGTCCAGTAAAAATCGCGAGCGATGTAATGACCACACCCGTTATTGTCATTCAATGGAACAGCAAGATAAAAGAGGCTGAAGATATGATGACAAGGTACGGCGTAAATGTGTTGCCGGTTGTAAAAAACAACAAGTACACTGGCATCCTTTCGCGCGAGGCTGTGGAGAAGGCGATTTATCACGGGTTTGGAGGATCAAAGTGCGTGGATTTTGCCACGTCAGACGCGATCACTGTATCTCCAGACGCTATAATATCAGACGTTGAGTCATGCATGATAGAACAGAATCAGCGTTTTGTTCCTGTTATAGAAGGAGACAAAATAAAAGGTGCTATAACGAGAACGGATATACTCAGGGCAATCTATGAGGATTTTTTGAGGAAAAACCGGATAACCTCAAGAGAATCTGAGAAACACATTGCCGGTATCGGAAAAAACATCGCCAATGCATTAATGGAAAGACTTCCCCGGGATTTGTATGACATGCTGAAAACAGCAGGTGATCTGGCAGATGAACACGGTTTCAATATATTTCTTGTGGGGGGCTGTGTAAGAGATATATTAAGAGGAGAGGAAAATCTCGATATTGACATAGTAGTTGAAGGAGACGGCATTGCATTTGCGAAGGAATTAGGACGAAAAGTAAATGCAAAGGTAAAAACCCATCACAGATTCGGTACGGCACAGGTTATAAAAGACAGCATCAAGATTGATGTCGCCACATCAAGGACAGAGTATTACGAATCTCCGGCAGCATTGCCAAAGGTTGAAACGTCTTCGATTAAAAAAGACCTTTACAGGCGCGATTTTACTATAAATTCCCTCGCCATAAAGATAAATAAAATGAATTTCGGGTTGCTTATAGACTTTTTCGGCGGACAGAGGGATCTAAAGGACAAAGTCATAAGGGTGCTTCATAATCTTAGCTTTGTTGAAGACCCGACAAGGGCGTTCCGGGCTGTGCGGTTTTCAGAGAGGTTCGGCTTTAAACTGACAAAGCACACCGAAAACCTGATAAAAACAGCCCTCAGAATGAATATCTTCGAAAAGCTTTCTGGAACAAGGATATATGATGAGATCAAACTCGCCTTTAATGAGGCTGATCCCATAAAGGTAATTAAAAAACTGGGTTCATATGACTTATTGAAAGTTATTCACCCCAAGCTAAGATTCTCACCGAAAATGGAAATGCTTCTGCAGTCAATTCACGACACTATCTCGTGGTTTGAACTTCTTTATTTGGAAGAGCCATACAATAAACCCATGCTTTATATAATGGCCTTGCTTCATAGTTTAAATCAGACTGAAAGGGGCGTTGCTCTGAACAGACTTTCTGTTATGCCTAAACTTAAAGAAGAAATACTTAAAGGCATTCGATCATCAGATCTTATATTATCAAAAATCAGGGCTGATGACCCGGTAAATATATATCACTTGTTGACAGGCCATGACATTGAAATAGTCTTATTCTGCATGGCAGTTACAGATGACAATGAAAAGAAAAAAGCAATATCGCACTTTCTTCTTGAGTTAAGAAACATAAAACCCTCGCTAACAGGAGAGGATCTGAAAATGTTCGGCATACCTCCGGGCCCGGTATATTCAGAGATAATGCGAAAAATCCTTGATGAAAAATTAAGAAAGAGATTAAAAAACAGGGAGGAAGAAATAGAATTCGTAAATAAAACTTGCCTTTTTAAGTGAAAATGTTTTATTAATTGTAAATATCAACGTTTTTCCGTGGAGGACAAATGATAAAAAACCCGAGCACTGAAAAAGACAAAAAAGAACTTCCTCTATATCCGATAGGCATCGTTGCGGAGCTTATAGGAATTACTGACCAGACCCTCCGGCTTTATGAAAAACACGGTCTTATAAAACCGTCAAGACGCAACAGAAACCGTTATTATTCAGAAAATGACATTAAATGGCTCAGATGCATAAGGGATCTTATACATATAAAGAAAATAAGCATACAGGGAATTAAGAGACTGCTCGAATACGCCCCTTGCTGGGAGATAACAGATTGCTCGGATGAAAGAAAAAGCAAATGCACTGCTTTTATTGACAAGACAAAGCCCTGCTGGGAGCTTAACAGGATGATATGCAACAAGGAGTCAGACAAGATTTGCGAAGATTGCGTGGTATACCTTGCCAATACGTTGAAAAATAATTAAAACGAAAACTGTATTAAACCATAGTTATAACGGTATGGACAGATAAATGGCCTTACCCGCCTGTAATTGCACTTCTCAAGTTGATCTGGTTCTCCGGGGTTTTCTGAAAATATTTCCACACAAAAAGAACTTGCGGATTAGTCGTAATCCGCTTTTATGACCTCCCTCTCGATCTTTAAAGGATGATCCGAGTATCTGGCAGGCTGGGTGCCTTCCTTAAAAAATTCATATAACTCATTAGATTCCTTTGCCTGAGATAAAAGACCTGTTTCACGGTCTATAGAAAGCTTAATAATTCCGTCAGGCACATGAAAATCAGAAATAGATACATTGGCAAGGGTTTTTTTCATAAAATTTGCCCATACCGGCGCTGCAGCCCTGCCGCCAACCTCTCCCTGCCCGAGAGACCTTCTCATGTCATCATATCCTATCCATACGCACCCGACTAATTGCGGGGTATAGCCGACAAACCAAGCGTCCTTGTAGTCATTGCTTGTTCCGGTCTTTCCGGAAGCAGGCCTTCCAATGTTGGCTCTCATGCCCGTGCCGTACTTAATGACATCACCCATAATAGATGTCATAAGAAAAGAGGTTTCAGGGCTGATTGCCTCCATACCGAGCGGCTCGCTGTCTTCCAAAACTTCTCCTTTAGCATCTGTAACATACTTGATCGATATGGGTTGAACCCTGATTCCGCCATTAGCAAATGTTGAATATGCCGTAGCCATTTCAAGTGGCGACAGGCTTATGGAACCAAGGGATATTGTGAGATCCCTCGGCATTTCGGCGCTGATGCCAATGTCTCTTGCAAGAGATATCACCTTATCAATACCGACTTCATCAACAAGTTTTACGGTTACAATATTCCGCGAATAAGCGAGCGCCTCTCTTAACCTGGTATTGCCGTAATATTTGCGGTCATAATTCTCTGGTGTCCATTCACCGTTGGAGCCTCCGGGATAAGAGACCGGCTCATCTTTTATTATGCTCGCAGGCGTAAATCCGTTTTCGAGGGCAGCCGCAAAAATAATAGGCTTGATTGCAGAGCCGGGCTGTCTCTTTGCATAAACAGCCCTGTTAAATTCACTCTTTGTAAAACTGTATCCTCCAACCAGTGCCCGTATAAAACCTGTTTCCGGATCTATTGCAACCAGAGCCCCTTCAACCTCTGGCTCCTGTTCAAGGCTGAAGGCAACTTGAGCGCCTGATATAGTTTTGAATTTCACCCAAATTATGTCACCCTTGCGAAGAATATCGGCAAGGCTGAAATTCTTGATATTGCGTATTTTTCCGCTGGCACGATCAATAACATTAGCTGCCCAAAGCGCATCATTAACGGAAAGCTTGCCGCTGATGCCGCGCGCCTTAATTACAGCCTCTTTTGGATTTACTGAAATAACTATTCCGGTTGATATATCTCCTGCTGACGCGCTAAAAGACACCCTTGCCTCATTGCCGCTTTCCTTAGCATCATCCTTCCTGCCTATCGGCCCCCTCCATCCCTTTCTTTTATCAACTTCTCTCAAGCCATCCTGCAATGCCCGCTGGGCTTCTGCCTGAGCCTTTTTATCAAGGCTGGTGTATATTCTCAATCCGCCCTTATAGACCATTTCAACACCGTAATTCTGTTCAACCTGCTGCCTGATATATTCAAGAAAGTAATTGTAAGCATCCGTGTTTGCCCTTAATGACGCAAAGGAAACTGTCTGTTTAGCGAGCGAAGCCCTTTCAGACGGCTTTATGTAACCCTCCTCCTCCATTCTTGTTAGAACAATAGCCTGCCTTTCTTTAGCTCTAACCAGATTGTTGTATGGCGAATATGTGTTTGGGGCCTTTAACAGCCCCGCAATCATCGCAGCCTCTGGAAGTGTTATTTGCCCGACAGACTTGCCGAAATAAAGCCTCGACGCCATTTCTACGCCGTAAGCGCCGTGTCCGAAATATGCTTTATTAAGGTACAACTCCAATATTTCATTTTTTGTTAATTCCTTTTCGAGCCTGATCGCGAGCTGTGCCTCTCGCAACTTCCGCCTGATCGTTTTTTCCGGAGTCAGATACATTATCTTTGCGAGCTGTTGCGTGATTGTGCTGCCGCCTTCCTTAAGACTCATATGCATAATATTTTTAACAACAGCCCTGCCGATGCCGATATAATCAATGCTTTTATGCTTCCAGAATCTTGAGTCCTCCACTGAAATAACCGCATCTCGCAAATGTGACGGAATCATTTGAAACGGAACGTATATGCCTTTTTCCACCCTAAACTCGCCTATAAGCGTATCATCATCCGCGTAAACCTTGGCGCCATCCGTAGGTCTATATTTCTTTAGCTCTGCAATGGATGGAACGCCTTTTGCGATAGCCAAATATCCGCCGGCCAGAAAACCAAAAATAAGCACAGACATTATAAGAACTAATTTTATTCGCATCATTAATTATAAAAATTTGGGAATAAGATTTACAAATCATGTTCGCATGTTTTAGTCTTAGTGAATTGGCGTAAGCTGTAAATTTTAATTCTAAGAGCAAAGAACCTTAATCTTGCCGAAGTAATAATGAAGCGAATATAATATCTTGCACTCAGCTAATAACCAATAACCGGAGGATTTTTTAATGACTACTAAAAAAAAAGATACTTTAGAAGAGTCTTTAAAGGGTTACAAAGAAAAGGTAAGTCCTGTCACCAAGGCCTCGCTGACATGGGACAGGGACTTGATATTTGTCGGCAGGACCCAGCAGGGGTATGAAATAGAGTTTGACGCCCATGTACAATGGGGATGTAAACCAACAGACGCGTTGCTTTTAAGCCTTGCGGGGTGCATGGGCATTGACGTGATAATGTTCCTCCAAAAAATGAAGGTGGAAATAGCAAATTTCAAAATGGACATTATTGGAGAGAGAAATCCCGCCCCTCCCCAATATTACAAGACTATTGAAATGATTTTATATATATCAGGAAGGCATCTTGACTCCCAAAAAGTTGACAGGGCCATATCATTGTCTCATGAAAAATATTGTTCTGTTTACAACTCTCTCAGAAAAGACATGGTGGTGACAGTTAAATATATTCTTGAAGAAGCAGCGCGCGTAACCGAGATTGCGGATTAGATATATTTTGAGGCAGAGATTGATGATTGCGATTATAGCGGCAACGAATTTAGAGGCAGCCTACTTAACAGACAGTATTTCAAAAAGGGAGGATTTCTTAATCCAGAAAAAATCCTTTCACACCGGACTGCTGAATGGCTTTCCGGCAGTAGTATGCATATGCGGCGTCGGCAAATCAAACGCCGCTCATGGGGCGGCTCTACTTATAGAAAAATTCAGGCCCTCTCAGGTTTATATAGTCGGCGTTGCCGGCGCTTATCCCTCATCGGGCTTATCCATTGGCGATATTGCCGCTGCTGATAAGGAAATATACGGTGACGAAGGACTGATGCTGGATAACGGATTTCATACATTAGATGAAATGTTCGGCGCGAATTCCGGCGTAGCCGGTTCTGAATTCAGGATTCAGAATGAGTTTGTGATGCATATTCCCGGAGACATACTTAATAATCCAAGAATCAAAAAAGGAGGGTTCGTAACTGTCTCCACATGCACAGGCACTCTTTCGATGGGCAAAGAGATCGAAAAAACATTTTCCTTCTCCGGCAAAGTGCTGTGTGAAAACATGGAGGGAGCCGCGATAGCGCATATCTGCGCACTGTCAGATATAATCGCAGTCGAGATAAGAGGCATTAGCAATATCATTGAAGACAGGAAACTAAAACCCCTTGATAAGAATGACATTGCTGCAGCAGCAAATAATGTGCAGAGATTTTTCTTAGACAGGCTTGTACAGGGCCATGACATCGTCCCTTGTGACAACTGACTCCACGAGTTTATACTCAGTTTTTATGTCTTTAAGGGCCTCAATTATATTCTCATAGCCGCCTTCCTGCCGGTCTATAAGGGCTATTACCTTGACAATAACGAGTCCGGCCTCTCGCGCTCTCGTTATAGCCTCAATAGTTGATTTGCCGGTCGTAATAACATCGTCTACAATAACAACCTTATCACCTGCCTTAACATTGCCCTCAATCCACTGCATGGTTCCATGGCTTTTTGCATTCTTTCTGACCACAAAAGCCTGAATCGGGCTTCCTTTGAGATATGAAGCGTAAGAAACCGCGTTTGCTATCGGGTCAGCGCCGAGTGTGAGTCCTCCAATGGCATCGCAATGCAATCCTTCAATCATCTCAAAAATTATATTTCCAATCAAATGCTTGCCCTCTGGATCAAGAGTAACTGTTTTGCAATTAAAATAATAACTGCTCATGCGTCCTGATACAAGTTTAAATACCGGCTGTTCACTATACTTGAATGCCTTGTTAAAAATCAGTTCAATAAGTCTTTCTTTCATCCTATTCTCCTAAAGTGAATTTACACTGAAAAGCCCCGCCGCATGTCTGTTCGATTGGACAAGCGGCGAGGCTACACTATTATTTAAAGCCAGAGAAATATTTAATATTTTCTCTCGAATTTCTCTCCTTCGCATACCTCTTTTACTGTATCTTTGACAATGCGGTCATTCTCCCAGACCCTTTCGCGCACCTTCCTGCATTTAGTCTGTTCATCGGGACGATAATAATCGCTTACAGGCTCGGCATGGTATATACCCCGACCATCTTCGGTCTTATAAACCACAGGTCTATTTCCACGCGCAGCCTCCTGAGATCCGCGAATTGAAATATCAGTAATAGTGGCTCCTGCAATAGCGCCCAGCGCAGCTCCTATAAGACCGCCCCGCCACGGATTTTTGCTGTCAAGCAGCGCTCCTCCGATACCGCCGATTGCTCCCCCTATCCCGGCTCCTTCATAATGGTATCTTGTGGAACACGCGCTTATTAAAAAAATCATCAAAATTGCCAAAACTGAAAATAATTTCCTGCCTTTGATCATATTATCCTCCTCCTTTTTTTTCATCCGGAATGATTGATTAACCTGATGATGTTCATGTCAAATCTCACCTAAATATTAACACTATTTTTCATATCTTTCAAATTTGGTGACATTACCCTCAGTATTAGACTTATTTGGCTCTTTCTCATATTGAGTGGGTAACTCCCCTTAGAAAAGGGGGATGATTACCTACATTCCCCCTTAAAAAAGGGGGATAAAGGGGGTTGTTATAAAGATACGCTACAATCCAAAACTAAAAACCATTGCAAGACAACTGAGAAAACAAGGAGTATTATCAGAGGCATTGCTGTGGAATTACCTAAAGGGCAGAAAAATGAAGGGCTACCAATTTATGAGGCAAAAGCCTATTGGAGAATATATTGTTGATTTTTATTGCAGCA
>JBBILM010000057.1:0-13701 GCA_037444915.1 Nitrospirota bacterium
AAAAGCGGCCAAATGGCCGCTTTTTTTAATTCCTTAACTTAACACCTATGCCCCTGTTTCCCCCTTAACAAAGGGGGAATTAAAGGGGATTGTTTCCCTTTATTAAGGGGGAATAAAAAAGGATTACCCATTTAAAGTGAGAAAGAACCAAAATCTGAAACATGCAATAAATAAAATAGATGAAAACATGGTAAATGAATGGGCAAAAGCCCTTGTAATTGTTAAAACAATTAGCGGATTTAAATTTCAGGAGGCTGTTTTAAAGAAAGCCGCTGAGATTAAGGGAGTTCAGTGCAGATTGACAGATAATGCAAATGAATCAAAAGGAATTGATGGATATGTTGGTGATACTCCGGTGTCAATAAAACCTGAAACATATAAAATCAAGAAGTCTTTAAGTGAGCATATAACTGTTAAAGTTATATATTACAAAAAGCTCAAAAATGGTATAGAAGTTGATTTAGGAGAATTATTTAGTTAACTACCTTTATTGAAATAATCGCTAAAAGAAGGGGAGTGAGCTTGAATTTAAGAGAAAATTGTTTCAGACTTTCCTTAATTGATGGTTATTGAAAAAAATAATGTAATGTTTCATAGGCTTGTTTTACCTTATATTTCAAGCTCAAATATTATAAAATGGACGACCTTTCCAAAGAATATATAATCTCTTTTTTTGACAAGAATCTTATGCTGCATGGTGACAGGCCTGAGGCTGTCAGATGGTCATCGACTGGTCAGCAGCTTCACTATAATTCCATGCTCGATATCGGAGATATTAATGGCTCGAAAATCCTTGATTTTGGCTGCGGAAAGGGCGATTTTTACGAATATCTCAAGGATGCAGGCATCGAGGTCAAATACTCGGGTATTGACATCAACGAGAAATTGATATCTCAGGCAAAGCAAAAGTATCCGGGAGTTGATTTCAGGGTTCTGGATATAGAAAAGGATGCTATTGATGAGGAGTTTGATTATATTTTTATGTGCGGTGTTTTTAACCTCAAGGTGCAGGGCATTTATGAACTCATTAAGAACTCGCTGATTAAGCTTTTCAGCCATTGCCGGGTCGGTCTCGCGTTTAATGCGCTGTCAGCGCATAATCTGAAAAAAGATTTTGAGCTTAATTACGTGAGCCCCGAGGAAATGTTCGCTTTTGCGGTTCAAAACCTGTCTCCATATATTTCCCTGAGGCATGACAGAATGAAGTATGATTTTGTTATGTTTATATATAAGGAAATTAACCAGAAACCTGCGATTAATGTGTGATATAACAAGCATGGATACTATCAAACCCTTTGAATTGCCACAATGATTGTATTATGCAATGCCCTATTCTGATTCTATTTACTTTTTGTTGATTTTTCCTGTATTCTGTTAATCTATAATCATGATAGATCTGCATACTCACAGTATATTTAGTGATGGAGAACTCGTACCGGCTGAGCTTATAAGAAGGGCTGTAGCGATTGGATATGAAGCAATAGCGATTACCGATCACATTGACCACTCTAATCTTGAAATGATAGTGCCGAGGCTGAAAAAGGCAGTGGATTTGTTGAGAGGTCATTTCCCCATCCAAATAATAGCCGGAGCTGAAATTACCCATGTTCCCCCTGCTCTTATCCCTGATATTGTCAAAGAGACCAGAAGGCTTGGCGCTGGATTGGTTGTTGTTCATGGAGAGACGATTGTAGAGCCTGTAGTTGAGGGCACTAACAGGGCTGCCATTGAAGCCGGGGCTGATATTATTGCTCATCCAGGGTTGATTTCCGGGGATGATTTGCTGTTTGCATTAGAAAAAAAAGCAACGCTCGAAATTACCGCCAGAAAAGGCCACTCTCTTTCAAACGGTTATGTTGCTAAGCAGGCCCTGAAACTGGGCATTCCCTTGATTGTGAACACTGATGCTCACGCGCCTTCCGACCTTATAACAAGGGATTTTGCGATGAGGGTGCTGCTGTCAGCAGGAATAGAAAAAGATAAAATCGAACAAATATTTCAAAACTCAAAAAATCTTGTAGAAACGGCTCTTAGGAGGTAACAAATGCCAAAGGCAATTAAACAATACCCTGAAAAAAAGACTAAGAAGGAAGAGGGCATCAATGAAACAGTAACAGACTTGAGGGAGAAGATAAAGGAAAGGCAGCGCACGTTTGTATATTCAGCAAGTGCTTTTGTTTTAGTCATATTAGCTGTTTTTGGTTATGTTGTATATAACAGCACTACCAAGAGCAAGGCATTGGACCTTGAACTCCAGGCATACAAAGCTTTTTATGGTGATCCCCAGCTTGAGATTGCCTCTGAAGCTGAGAGGTATGAAAAAGCCCTTGAGTTATTTAAAAAGTCTTATGAAACAAGGAAAAAACCGTATGCACTTTTGTATATTGCGAACTGCAACTATGAACTGGGTAAATACGACGAAGCTGTTGCGACACTGCAGGATGTTATCAAGAGATTTTCCGGCTCCAAAGTCGTTCCCCTCGCCTATTATAAGTTAGCCATGTCTTATATGAAGAAAGGAGAATCGGATAACGCCCTTAAGGCATTAACAGATTTAACGAGCATAAAAAACTCGGCCCTTCAGGACATGGCCATGCTGGAAAGCGCAAAGATATTGGAGTCAATGGGCAAAAACGAAGAGGCAAAGAACAAATATAAAGAATTATCAGAAAAATTCCCGCAATCACCATTTGCAGAAGAAGCAAAGATGAAGCTGGAAGTCGAAAAGAAATAATTAAGACTTTTTGGTTTTTACAGTGGTTTTTGCCTTTTTAGTGCGTGAAACCAATTTTTTATTGGAAGCGGTTTTTCTTTTGGCCAACCTTTTATCATCTATGTCAGCAAAATATTTGCCTTTTGGCGGGATATTTATTACAGTTCCGGCGCGTAATTTTTGAAGACCGCTCATGGAATTAATGGCCAATATAACGCCTGCGGGAACATTTGTACTTCTTGCGATCTTCTTTATAGTATCGCCTTTTTTTACCTTATAGGTATCCATGCTGAACCGTTTTTCCGAAGGAATCTTCTGCAGATTCTCATTAAACATTTCCTTGCTTCCCGAAGGAATCCTGATAGTGTATTGAGAGATGTTCAATGGAGTGCTCCATCTCCTTAGTTCAGGGTTCAAATCTCTGATTTCCTGTACAGAGGTTCCAGCGCATTTGGCTATTATATCAATGTCGATCGGTGAATATACCGTTACTTCATCATATTCAAACGGCTCATGATAGGTAAGATTGTAAAAGCCGTAATCTTCCGGCGTAGAAGCTATCATTGTGGCCGCGATATAGCGCGGCACATATTCCCGCGTTTCTTTCGGTATCTTCTGCTCGGACTTGAGATGCCAGAAATCATCATTATTTGCCTTTTTTATGGCTCTCCCTATCCTGCCTTCTCCGGCATTGTAGGCGGCAAGGGCGAGCTTCCACGAGCCAAACATGCCGTACAGGTCCTTTAAGTAAGACGCGGCAGCTTCCGTGGATTTGACAGGATCTTTCCTTTCATCCCTCCACCAGTCGATTACCAATCCGTATCTTTTTGCAGTCGAAGCTATAAACTGCCACTGTCCAACAGCGCTCGCTTTTGAATATGCGTGCGGATTAAAACCGCTTTCTATCATGGGCAGGAAAACAAGCTCTTCTGGCAGCCCTTTTTCTTTTAAAATGTCCTGCATTATCTCCACATATTTGGCGGATCTCTCAAGCCATACAGAAAAGGTTTTCTTAAGTCTGTCCGAAAAAAGAGTTAGACTTTTATCAACTGCCCGCACTGCTGTCTCATTGGAAACATAAGAAATGTTCAGAGGCGTGTCAGCCTGAGGAGTTTGTTCTGAATCAGTGGTTTGCGCGTACTCTGTCGAAGCATCAACAGGCGATTCATTTTTAATTATATGTTCGGCATTGCCAATCTTTGGGACATTGGTTATGTGGAAAACCGGCGCGCTCTCTCCTGAAGGTAAAGTCTGATTATCATTAGGTGACAGCTTGTTTTTTAATTTGACGTCATTTGAAATAGAAGAAAACGCATAGCTGTCTTTAAGAATATCAGCACTCGCAGGCACAGTCATCAGGACGATCATGAACAATATTGAAGCTATAAGACTACACTGCCTGAAAATGTTCATAATGGTATATTAGTAACTATTATGGACAAAAAAGTCAAGCAAAGTCTGCGCTCACTTTTAAACAACATAACAAAAAAATGGTAAACTTAACATTAAAGATTCAATATAGATAGATGGTTACTGTTGTTTTGCTGATTAAGAAGATTTTAAATAAATTGAATAAACCGGGGGTAAGGCATGTCAGTTAAAAGGGAGATCGGATTTCTCTGCAGGGGTGAGCACGGAGACCCGCATAAGCTGCTGGGCTTGCATATTTATGAAAATAAGGCTTATTTAAGGGCTTTTATGCCCGAAGCTGCAGAGGCATGGGTAATTAAAGAGAGTGTGCATGGCGAAGAGAGTTATCCCTTAAAAAAGATATTCCGCGTCGGATTTTTTGAATCCGTATTTAACGACATTGCAGAGCCTTTCAGATACAGAATAAGGATCAATACATATCAGAATGAAATTAAGGAGTTTTACGACCCCTATTTTTTTCAACCTGTACTGACAGACTATGACCTCCATCTCATAGCCGAAGGAAAACATTACAAAAATTACGAAAAGCTCGGAGCTCATGTAATGGAGATAAATGGTATAAAGGGTGTTTATTTTGCGGTGTGGGCGCCAAATGCAAAGAGGGTGAGCGTGATAGGCGATTTCAATAACTGGGATGGCAGAAGGCATCCCATGAGATTTTTTGACAAGGCAGGGATATGGGAGATATTCATGCCTGGGATTGACGAAGGCGCTCTCTATAAATTCGAGGTAAAGTCCAGATACGGCTACTATCTTGAGAAAAAGGTGGATCCCTTTGCTTTCTTTTTTGAAGTGAGGCCGAAGACCGCCTCTATTGTTTATAACATGGAAAACAAATACACATGGATGGATGAAAAATGGATGGAGACGAGAAAGAGCAAAAACTGGTTTGAATCGCCTGTTTCCATATACGAGGTTCACCTTGGCTCGTGGATGAGCTTATCAGATGAAGAAGGAGGTTTTTGCAACTACAGGGAAATAGCTGACTCGCTTATACCTTATGTGAGAGATCTGGGTTATACACACATAGAACTAATGCCGGTGTCAGAACACCCGCTGGATGCTTCGTGGGGTTATCAAACTATTGGTTATTTTGCGCCTACAAGCAGGTTTGGCAGGCCAGAGGACTTTATGTATTTTGTTGACAGATGCCACCAAAGCGGCATAGGCGTAATTTTAGACTGGGTGCCCGCGCATTTTCCAAAAGATGCGCATGGTCTTGGGTTTTTTGACGGCACATACCTCTATGAACATGAAGATGTGCGAAAGGGTGAACACGTTGACTGGGGGACAAAGATATTCAATTTCGGCAGAAACGAGGTGAGAAATTATCTGATCTCAAATGCCCTTTTTTGGCTCGAAAAATATCACATCGACGGGTTAAGGGTTGACGCGGTCGCATCCATGCTTTATCTCGACTATTCGAGGAGCAACGGGGACTGGATTCCGAATATGTACGGCGGAAATGAAAACCTCGAAGCCATTGATTTTATAAAGCGATTCAACAAGGTTGTGCATAAATATCATCCCGGCGTTTTAACGATAGCAGAGGAGTCAACCTCATGGCCTTCTGTAACAAGGCCAACTTATCTTGGCGGGCTCGGGTTCAGCATGAAGTGGAACATGGGCTGGATGAATGACACCCTCAAGTATTTTTCGAATGACCCGATTTTCCGCAAATATAAGACACAGGATTTGACGTTCAGTCTGCTTTATTCGTTCTCGGAGAATTTTATCCTTTCATTTTCGCATGACGAGGTTGTTTACGGCAAAAAGTCCCTGCTTAATAAGATGACTGGTGATATGTGGCAGAAATTTGCCAATATCAGGGCGCTTTACGGCTATATGTATGGACATCCGGGTAAAAAACTGATATTTATGGGCAGCGAATTCGGGCAGTGGAATGAGTGGTGTTTTTTCCGAAGCCTTGACTGGCATCTTTTAGAAAGCGAATCCCACAGCAAACTGCGCAAATATGTCTCGGATTTGAATTCCCTTTACAGGAGTGAGCCCGCGCTTTATGAGGTTGACGTTGACTGGCGGGGGTTTGAATGGATAGATTTTCAGGATCATGACAACAGCGTTATTTCTTTTGTGCGCAAGGCTAAAAATCCCGAAGATTTCCTTGTGTTTGTGTTTAATTTCACGCCTGTGCCGAGATACGGCTATAAGATAGGCGTGCCTAAAGAAGGGTTTTATAAAGAGATATTCAACAGCGATTCTGCTTTATATTGGGGGAGCAATATTGGAAATGCAGGAGGCGTTAAGGCTTATAACGAACCTTCTCATGGTAAACGCTGCTCCATGAATCTTGTACTGCCTCCCCTGTCTGTTTTGATATTTAAACCAGCGCAAGAATAGAAAAATCAAATCTTTGCCTCTCTGAGAAATTTGGCTGCCTCCTCAGGAGGGGTCGGATTTATGAAAAAGCCGGAGCCCCATTCAAAACCAGCTCGTTTAGTAAGCCTGGGCAATATTTCAATATGCCAGTGATAATGGTCGTTAACCTCGTCATTAAACGGCGAGGTGTGGAGTATAAAGTTATAAGGCGGCGCATCGAGAATGCTGTCAAGCTGCTTTAATATCCTCTGGAGGATTTCGGCGAGGCTCGAGAAGCTTTTATCAGGGGAGTGGAAAAATGATTCGTGCTTTTTCGGCAAAATCCATGTCTCAAATGGATCGCGCGGCGCAAACGGAGAGAGGGCAACGTATTTATCGTTCTCGTAAATTATTCTTTTGCCCGCGTCCAGTTCCTGATTTATTATGTCGCAGAATATGCATCTCTCTTTGCTGTCAAAGTATTTTTTGGCGGTTTCCATCTCTTCGCGCACGGTCTTTGGAACAATCGGAAGGGCTATAAGCTGACTGTGAGTATGCTCAAGCGTTGCGCCTGCTGTCTCCCCTTCGTTTTTAAAGATCAAAACATATTTAAACCTTGAATCCTTTTTCAGGTCGGTCAGTCTGAAATAATACGCCCAGAGCACATCCTCCATGGCTCTCTGGGAAATCGTCGAAAGGGATTGCTGGTGGTCGGAAGTTTCTATAATTACCTCATGGGCGCCGATGCCGTTCATTATGTCAAAAACTCCTTCGCCTTTTTTGTTAAGCTCCCCGTGTATCTGCAAGGCAGGGAACTTATTTGGAACAACCCTCAATGTCCAGCCCGGAGAATTCGGCGGTATATTAGAAGGCCTGAATGCGATTATCTCCCCTGTTGTCGTATATTCATTGCCCGGACAGAATGGGCAGAACCCCCCTGTTTTTCTTCTCTGACTTGGTGATATGAAATCCGACGGCCTTTTGCCTCTTTCAACAGATATGATTACCCATCTTCCAGATATGGGATCTTTTCTTAGCTCCGGCATATATCCTCCTGATTGGCAAATCCTAAGTTATTAAAGCGAGATTAAGGAGTCCGCTGTTTTTTTAAGCAGCGAAATTTGTTTTATAATTATAGCATTACTAATCTGAAAATGGACATAGCATAAAAAATAATGCGATATTAGACCTATGAAACCAACTTTTCACGCAAATCCTCTCAACGGTCCTTTTGAAGACCCGATTGTTTATACAAATATATTCAGGGAAAAAAGGTCAGTGCTTTTTGACATCGGGGACATATCAAAACTGGAATTAGGAAGGCTTTTAAGAATTTCGGATGTTTTTGTTACCCACACTCACATGGACCATTTTATTGGATTTGATGCCCTTTTAAGGGCATTGCTGAGGAGGGATGCCCCTTTGCGGATATTCGGGCCTTACAATATAATTGAATGCGTTGAGGGGAAGCTCAAAGGATATACCTGGAATTTGATAAAAGATTATCCTTTGAAGATGGAAGTTTATGGCATAAAAGAAGATTCTGTCGCACATGCGAGCTTTTACGCAGAGAATGGATTTCAAAGGCGCGACAATCCGGAAAAGCCTTTTACCGGCACATTGATGAAAGACCCTTTGCTGAGGGCTGACGGCCTGCTGCTGTCTCACCAGATACCGGTTATGGCGTATTCATTGGAGGAAGAATATCATATAAATATTAACAAGGCGCTTATGGAAGAAAAGGGCCTGCCGGTCGGACCGTGGCTTGCTGATCTTAAAAAAGCGATACGGCAGGAGGAGGAATCGCAATTTCTTGTGAACAACAAACTTTACGCATTAGCTGATTTGATGGAAATAGCGACTATTACGGAAGGGCAAAAAATATCATATGTAATGGATTTGGCGCCTGATGATGAAAACATGGAAAAGGTTATTGAATTTGTGAAGGGTTCTGACATGTTGTTCTGCGAGGCCTATTTTCTGGACAAGGACAAGGATAGGGCTTTAGCGAGGCATCACCTCACGGCAGCTCTTGCAGGGAAAATAGCAAGGCTTGCTGACGTGCGGAATTTAACGATCATGCACATTTCGCCAAAATACAGGCACTGCGAAAATGAGATATACCTTGAGGCTATGAGGGAATTCAGGGGTTAAGCCGTTGTATTTCATTTGTTTTGAGAAACACGGCCTTTGTATTTACAAGGTGATTCTGGTATGTTAAAATTTTATATATGAAAAAAATATTGCTCCTTTTTTCTGCCTTATCTGTTTTGGCTGTTCTGACTGTCTATGCAAAACAGGAAAGCAATTTAAATGCCAACATAATATTCAGTGAAGACCCTTCTATGAGTGAAGTAACGATTACCCAGAAGAAGGAGGGCGTGGTCAACTGGATTCTTAAATCAGAAAAGGCGCTTTTTTTAAACAGCAAGGATATTAAGCTTGACGGATTGGAGATGATGTTTCCACAAAAGGATCTCGTGCTTACATCCAATTCCGGTTTTTATGATACAGAAACAAAAAACTTAAAAATAGATGGCGACATAAAGGCATCATCAAAAAACTATGAGATTGTTACAGCCAAATTATTCTGGGATTCCGCGAATAACAGGCTTGTTTCTGATGCAAAGGTTCGCATAAACGGGAAAAGTTTTTTTGTTGAAGGAGACAATATGACAGCAACAACTGACAGGGCAAAGCTGGACAGCAATGTTAAGGCGGTTTTTTATGGAAAATAAAGTCAGGGCAGCAGGGCGGCTGGCGCGCAGACCGGCAGGTTCGCCACGGCGATTTGTTGCTTCCAAGCTGTTGCGATATAGCGCTAATGCTCTTATTCTGCTGGTAGCTATTCACTGCTTGCTGTTCCCTGACGGGTTGTTTGCGCAGGAGAAAAAAGCTGCTAATGAAGCGACGGTTATTACTTCAAAGACATTGACCACGGACAACAAGGCAAAGACAGCAATCTTTGAAGGAGATGTGATAGCAAAAAAAGGCGATATAAAGATTTTCTCTGATAGAATGGCTGTGTTTTATTCAGATGAAAAAGGCGGCAGCAACATAAAAAAAATCGACGCGGAAGGCAATGTCAAGCTTCTGAAGGAAAACCGCGTTATTACATCTAAATTTGCAACATATTTTTCAGAGCCTGTGGAAAAGATTGTCTTTACCGGAGAGCCAAAGGCATCTGAAGGCGAAAATGTTGTGACCGGAACAAAGATGATATATCTTGTCAAGGATGATGTGTCCATTGTGGAAAACAGCAAGGTGTTTTTAAAAGAGCGGAAGTGAGGATCTGAAATTTTTTATCATATCATTTTCGCGTTTTTGAACTTCTGAAAGCGGTGCAAATTATGGATCATACCCTCGAAATAAAAGCTTTAAATAAAACATATGAAAAGAAGCATGTTGTTAAGGATATCAATATTTCTGTAAAAACCGGAGAGATAGTCGGCATACTCGGGCCTAACGGCGCTGGAAAGACCACGACATTTAACATGGTTGTCGGCATGATAGCTCCTGAGCGCGGCGAAATAACGATTGACGGCGAAAATATATCTGATTTGCCCATGTATTTAAGGGCAAGAAAGGGGATAGGCTATCTTCCGCAGGAGCCTTCGATATTCAGAAAACTGACTGTGAGAGATAATCTTAAGGCAGTGCTCGAAATTAAGCAAAGCTCCGGGAAAGAATCCGCGGTTTTTAGCATGCCGATTGAAGAAGAGGTTGACAGATTGCTCAATGAATTTGACCTTGTGGAGTTTGCTGACAGGGATGGATACAGGCTCTCAGGCGGCGAGAGGAGGCGCGCTGAAATAGCGAGGGCAATTGCCCTTAATCCTACGTTTATGCTGTTTGACGAGCCGCTCGCTGGAATAGATCCTATCGCAATTGTTGAGCTTAAAAAAATACTCAAGTATTTGAAATCAAAGGGGTTGGGAATACTTATCACTGACCATAATGTCAGGGACACGCTTTCTATAACAGACAGGGCGTATATAATAAATAACGGGGCAATTCTAGCTGATGGCACGCCTGATGAGCTGATATCAAATCCTTCTGTTAAAGAGGCGTATCTTGGAGAGGAGTTCAGGCTTTAGATTGACAGGATAATATGGCATTAGAAAGCAGATTAGATCTAAGAATTTCACAAAAACTGGTTCTTACGCCCCAGATCCAGATGGCTATCAAGCTTTTGCAGATGCCTCAACTGGAACTTGTGAGCGCGCTGAATCAGGAACTGATGGAAAATCCTTTTTTGGAAGATTCAGTAGAAAGCTCTGCTGTAGATGATGGTTCCCATGAAGAAATGTCAACTCCGCTTTCTGTTGATGACCCCGAGGTTCCGTTAGAGAATCTTACCAATTTTTGCGTTGATGAATATTTTGAGGAAAGAAGCAGTGACGGCAGGGATCTCGGATATTTCAATCATGGAAATGAAGAACAGCCGTCTTATGAACTTTTTTATACTAAAAAGCCTGATTTGTGCGCGCACCTGCTATGGCAGTTGCGGCTGTGCAGCGCTGATGACGAGATTAGAAAAGTAGCGGAAGTCGTAATCGCCAATATGGATGAGGATGGCTATATCAGGTCAACTGAAGAAGAACTCGCTGAATTGTCAGGGACTGATGCCACGCTTATAGAAAAAGCGGTTGATCTGGTACAGGGCTTCGACCCTCCGGGGATAGGCGCGAGGGATTTGAAGGAATGTCTTTTATTGCAATTAAGCGCTCTTGATCTCAGAGGAACACTTGTTGAAAAAATAGTATGCCACAATCTCGAAGAGCTTCAAAAAAAGAAGTATAGCAGCATAGCTAAACAGCATAATTCATCGCTCGATGATGTGATGGCGGCTGTAAAAATAGTCGAAGGCCTCGAACCAAGGCCCGGAAGGATCTTTTTTAGCGGTGAAATAAATTATGTGGTGCCGGATGTATTTATAAACCGGACAGAAGATGGTTATCAGATAATATTGAATGAAGATGGCTTGCCAAGGCTGATACTGAATAATAGCTACAGAAACCTGCTTTTAAAAAAGGATATGCTCTCAAAGGAGGAGAGGGAATTTTTAAAGGATAAGCTGAGGACAGCCACAGAGCTTATAAAGAGCCTTGATCAGAGGAATAAAACGATATATAAGGTTTCTGACAGCATTCTTAAATTCCAGCAAGATTTTTTTGACAAGGGCATAAATTATTTAAAGCCTTTAAACCTGAAGGATGTGGCAGCGGATATAAACATGCACGAGAGCACCATTAGCAGGGTTACATCAACCAAGTTTCTTGCCTGCGACCATGGTGTTTTCAGCTTTAAGTTCTTTTTCTGCAGCGCCATACGCTCATCAGATCAGGGGACAGTGGCATCCACTTCTGTAAAGGATTTGATTAAAAAACTGATAGCAGAGGAGGACCCAGTCAGGCCTCTGAGCGACCAAATGATAGCGGAAAAGTTAAAAGAGTATAATATAACGATAGCAAGGAGAACAGTTGCAAAATACAGGGAGGAATTAAAGAGTCCGCCGCAGAATTTGCGAAGGAGGCGCTGATTTTTAAATTTGAGCTCATTAGTCTGGTGATCTGAAACCCGCAATCTTTAATCAAAGGAGGCATCATGAACATTATAGTAAACGGCCGTCATATCGAAATAACACCTGCGCTCAGGAGTTATTCAGAGGAGAAAATAGGGAGATTCGAAAAATACATATCCAACATATCAGAAGCTATTGTTACCCTTAGCGTCGAAAAATACCGGCATAAGGCCGAAGTGCTTTTAAAGGTTAACGGCGTATTGATTCAGGCTGAGAGCGTAACCGGGGAAGTCTATTCTGCCATTGACGAAGTCGTCGAAAAACTTGAAAAACAGGTTGTTAAATACAAGGAGAAACTCCACTCCCATAGAAAAGGGGAAAAAAGAACAACAGAAGTATCAGAGACAAGGCCTGTAGAAAGGGGCAGGATAATAAAACATAAAAGATTTGACATGAAGCCGATGAATCCTGAGGAGGCTGTTGAACAGATGGACCTTCTGGACAAGAATTTTTTTGTTTTTGTCAATGATATCAGCGGTGATATTAATATAGTTTACCGCCGAAATGATGCAAACTATGGCTTGATAGAGCCTATGAGATAATGACTGAGCCGGAAACGGCAGTTGCTGCAATTGATGTGTAATATAGCAAGCATAGATACCTTACCCATGCTTGCTCAATAGAAGGTTAAGAGTATTATTTGGATTAACAAGGGAACGGGGGTGAAATGCATAAACAGGAAGTGCCCGCGCTGAATGTAGAATCCCCCGCTCCTGGTATTCAGTCACCTTTTGTCCTAATAGTGAGCGGGCTTTCAGGGGCTGGCAAGACCGTTGCGCTCAGATCCCTTGAAGACAACGGTTATTTTTGTATAGACAACCTGCCTCTTACTCTTATAGAAGCGTTTCTTTCCACTATAAACACCAGCAGCATAAATAAAGTAGGAATAGGCATTGACATAAGGGAAAAGGAATTTTTACAGGATGCCTACAGGATTTTTACCTCGCTCAGGCCAAATTACGCAATTGAGATACTGTTTCTTGAGGCAGAAACAGACATAATAATGAGAAGATATAAGGAGACGAGGCGGCCTCATCCCATGCTGTCCGTTTATCCTGAAATGGACATGGAGAATGCGATTGAAAAGGAGAGGCTTCTTCTATCCATTATAAAGGACTCATCAGATAAGATAATCGATACAACAAATTATACTCCCCATCAATTGAGATTACTCATTGCATCAACATACGGAACCGTGGAAACTGACAGTTCCAAAGGGGGTATTAATATATCCGTTATATCCTTTGGTCATAAGTATGGGACTCCTCAAAACCCGGATATTTTATTTGATGTGAGATTTTTGCCAAACCCCTATTTTATACCCGAACTGAAGCCCTTAAAGGGAACGGACTCGATTATATCCGACTTTGTTCTCGGCAATGAAGAAACGCGGGAGTTTTTAAGCCATGTTGAGAATTTCCTCGATTTTCTCGTGCCTCAATATATAAAGGAAGGAAGAAAATATCTCGTGATAGGTATTGGCTGCACAGGAGGAAGGCACAGATCGCCTGCAATAGCAGAACATCTTGCCGGGCATATCAAAAAAAGACACGGCTTGCAGCCGAATGTAATACACAGGGATATGGAGTGAGGATTATATGATTTATCTTGACCATAACGCGACAACACCGATAGACAGGGAAGTAAAAGAGGC
>JBBILM010000058.1:0-13674 GCA_037444915.1 Nitrospirota bacterium
ATAAAGAAGGCTCCTTGTCTTATTTCCTATTCCCCTTTTTTCTATTATAGACCCTATGACCCTTGACCCTATGACCACTATGACCATAGACCCTATGACCACAACCGGAGGTTTTGTCCCCCGCAAAGTAATTTTGAGTTGAATGATGTCGTCCATTGTTGAATTATTTTTTTGTTTGTTGTCCGCTACAAAATTGTCCCGCTGCACAGTCGCCATAAAACTACCGATAACGTTCAAGTGCATGTGAAGTGTCGGATATTTCTCGTTTTACACATGCACCGTGTTATCTGGAGTGCGTGCCGATTTCCTCTTTTTTAAAGAACCATATTTGTCCTTAAGTTCTTTTAAAAAAGCATTGCGATTAGCTGCATATTTATTGCTTAGTTCTTCCCTGATTTTCCGTTGAAAATCCACAGCATCAAATTTCTTTTTCATGTATTACCTCCATTGGACTCCTGATTTCCAAGACAGGATAGCCTAATTTTAAATTGACTGAATTAAAGGCGTGAATGCGGTCCAGATTTACAATCTGTTTGAAGTTCCAACTAACCAGCACATCAACCTTTTCCACAGTGGCTATAGCAATGTGCTGGGCATCGACTAAATGTTTTGAAGTTACTACCTTATCTTCAAGATAAGACAAGGCTAATTTTTCAGCTTCTTCTGATAGAAAAACATTCTCAAGATTTGGTTCAGGAATAGTAGAAAGCATTTTTTGTACATTCTTAGGGGCGACCTCAAGTTCACGTCTTGTGAGGTCAGATACAACGGCAACTTTTATTCCACGGCGAAATTCTTTAAAAAGCAAATTTGACCATGTGGCAAATTCGTTGTCTACACAGCCCCCGATTACTGATGTGTCAATATAAACTCTTGGAATCATATTTCAAATATACCATATCGGCACGCTAATGACAATTTAGGGTTAATATTTGAAATAAGCGCAATTTGCCTGACCAGACATCTCCGAAGGTGAAGAACTGTCTAATGCGGCCTGAATTTTTTCTTTTTGCCTGGAACAGCGACGACAATCTGTTTCTGGCGTTCTTTGTTCTTTAAGTTCTTTTCGACAAAAAGACTCTTGCCTGTGGAAGGGTCCCTTTCAGTGTAATACATAAGGGCGGAGTAGGTTGAAGGAAGGGGGGTAAAAATCTGCACCTGCTCCGGATTTATCTTTAATTCCCGCGAAGTAAATGCCTTGAGATTTTTCATGGACTGCTCATCGCAACCTGGATGAGCGGCAATGAGATAATAGGTCAGGAACTGTTTTTTGCCTGTCTGCTTGTTAAGATTGTCGAATAGTTTTTTAAAATCCTTAATGTAACCAATTTTAGGTTTTCCCATGAGTTTCAGTAAATAATCCTCTGAATGCTCTGGCGCAATCTTAAGTTGTCCGGAAATGTGATATTCAACAATGTCGCGCAGGTATGACGACCCTGAAGCTGTGTCCTCGGTAATCATATCGTATCTGATGCCAGAGGCTATAAAGACCTTATTAATGCCAGGAATATTTCTCATGAGCCGCAGGAGTTCCCTCTGATTTTTATGGTCGATCTTCAGACTGCTGCACCTGGCAGGGTACAGGCATCGTTTATTGCTGCAACTTCCCTTGCTTAATTTCTTTTCGCATTCAATCTTGTACATATTGGCAGTAGGTCCTCCCAAATCAGAGACATTGCCTTTAAATACTTTCATTCGTGTTAATGCAGCCGCTTCACTGAGTATGGAGGAAGTGCTGCGTGAGCAGACCGTCCTTCCCTGATGAACTGGATGGAGCAGAAATTACATTCTCCATAGCAACCTCGATGGCTTGTAATGGAAAATTTAATAGTATCCATTGCCCTGACCTCTCCCTGTTTTTTGTGGAATGGATGCACTTCTCGTTCAAAAGGCATTTCATATATCGAATCTATCTCTTTTTCAGAAAGATGACAGGCAGGCGGATTTTGTATAAGATAACGCGAGTCGTGTAGTTGGCATAAGCCATTTGCAGTAATAGGATCGGTATTAGCATAAAAAATTTCGAACATCCGTGTGAATTTTGCCTTATCACGCCTTGCTTCTTCGTAAGAGGGAAGAACAATATAGCCGTCTTTCGGAATCTTTGCGATATAGCATGTGCCGCGTATATTTTCAATGCCGCTGCCCTGTTTCAGTGTTCGGGCAATTTCGAGAACTGCTTTTTCTCCCATTCCATACACAAGAATGTCAGCCTTTGAGTCAAAGAGCAGAGACCTTCGTATATCATCGTCCCAATAGTCATAATGTGCTATTCTCCTCATGCTTGCCTCTATACCACCGATGACAAGAGGCCGGGTATTCTTAAAATATCTGCGTATCAGATTGCAATATGCGATGGTGGCACGGTCAGGACGCTTGCTGTTCTGTCCGTCAGGAGTGAAATCATCGTTTTTTCTTCTCTTTTTAAGGGCAGTATAGTTGGCAACCATGGAATCTATGGAGCCGGCAGTAATTCCCCAGAAGAGTCTCGGCTCTCCGAGTCTCATGATGTCTTCTCCGCTACTTATATCTGGCTGAGCTATAACTCCGACCTTATATCCGCTGTTTATGAGGAGATTCCCGATAATCGCCACTCCCATGTGAGGACTGTCAATATAGGCATCGCCGGTTATCAGGATGATATCCAATTTTTTCCATTCGAGATCTCTCAACTCTCTTTGTGTTGTTGGCAAAAACATATTTTTCTCCTGTGTTATATTTATTTTGATATTTGAATGCCTTATAATGCAAGAATCTAAACCTAACTTATTATGAAGTGTGATAAAATATAGACAAATCTCAGGAGGTCAAATGCTTAACATTGGGGTACTTGCTTCAGGCCGCGGCTCAAATTTTCAATCCATAATTGATGAAATAGAGAGCGGCAAACTCAGGGCATCAATAAAGGTGCTGATAACCGACAAACCGGATGCTTACGCGATTGAACGCGCGATAAATCATAGTATAGAGCATATTTATATAAATCCAAAAGATTTTTCGTCTAAATACGATTTTTTCGCAATGATTGCAAATGAACTTAAAGCACGAGATATAGAACTTGTCATACTTGCCGGTTTCATGCGTATTGTGAGAAGCCCTTTGATCGAATCTTTTCCTCACAGGATAATGAATATTCACCCAGCTCTTTTGCCGTCTTTTCCGGGACTTCATGGCCAGAAGCAGGCAGTGGATTACGGCGTCAGAATAAGCGGATGTACGGTGCATTTCGTTGACGAAGGCATGGATACAGGGCCTATAATATTGCAGGCAGCCGTGCCTGTTAAGCCTGATGATACAGATGAGAGTCTCTCTGAGAGGATTCTGAGGCTTGAGCACAAGATATATCCTGAGGCAATAAGGCTTTTTGCAGAAGGCAGGTTAAATGTAGCTGGCCGAAGAGTAAATATTAAGGACAGCATAATAAAAGATGAGTTTATTATAAGCCCGTCTTGCGCGGATTAGATGAGAATATCAGGCGGCATTGCAAAGGGTAGAAGGATTCTTACCAAAAAGGCTTTACATGCAAGGGATGACAGAACAGGGATAAGACCTACATCTGCAAAGGTAAGACAGGCTATTTTCAATATACTCGGGGAAAGGATAACAGGTTCCCGTTTTTTAGATTTATACGCTGGCTCAGGAGCGGTAGGCATCGAGGCAGTGAGCAGGGGAGCTGATAGAGTGGTTTTTGTTGAGGCAGATCAAATCGCAGCTAAAAACATAAAAGACTTTATCGACAGATTCGGATTCAAGGACAAATCGATAGTTATTATGGATAAGGCATCGCTTTTTTTAAGTAAGACCGAGGACCAATTTGACATTATTTTTGTTGATCCTCCATATGCATCTGATGAAATAGATACGGTTTTGCCGATGATTGACAGATTGCCGGTTTTAAGGCATGAAGGCATTGTTATCGCGGAGCATTCATCCAAGAGAACATTGCCTGAAATGTCAGGAGATTTGATGCTTGTAAAAAGATATAAATACGGAGATACAGCTTTAACTCTGTTTAAAAAAACGAAGATCTCAGGGCAAAGCCCGGAGAGGCAATTCAATTGAGGAATAATAAAATGCGATTTGCTATTTATCCAGGCACATTTGACCCTATAACAAACGGGCATCTGGATCTTGTTGACAGGGGATTAAGGATTTTTGACGAGATTTTAATTGCTGTTGCACCCAATCCTAAAAAACAACCGCTTTTTTCCTTGCAGGACAGATTGACGCTTATTAAGGAATCTGTAAAGGATTGCCAGAATGTCAGGATTGAACCTTTTGACGGCCTTTTAGTAGATTATGTCAAGCATAAAGGAGGCGTTGCCATAATCAGGGGGTTGAGGGCTATTTCGGATTTCGAATACGAAATGCAGATGGCATTAATGAACAGAAGGCTTGTAACAGAGATAGAAACTGTTTTTATGATGCCTTCAGAAGAGTTTTCCTTTATTACCTCTACTATTGTCAAGGAGGTCGCATCGTTTGGCGGGTCAGTCAAGGGGCTCGTACCCGAAGTAGTTGAAAGGGCATTGAGAGAAAAATACAGGAAGTCCTGAGTGACGGTCACATGTGCAGGAGTAGTTTATGACAAAAGAGGCCTTATTAATAATAGACATGCTGAATGATTTCGTTTCCGGGAATGCTCCGCTTGAGGTTCCGGACGCGCGAAAAATAATTCCGGCTATAAAAAGGGAGATTGAAGAAGCAGGAAAAACCGGCAGGCAGGTGGTTTATGTCTGCGATAGGCACGAATCTGATGATAAAGAGTTTGTCAAATTCGGATGGCCATCCCACGCTGTTAAAGGCACAAAAGGCGCTGAGATTGTGGATGAATTAATGCCTGATGATAATGACATAATTATCGATAAAACAACCTATTCGGGATTTTATAATACGCTCCTTGATGACGTTCTGAGGAAATCAGGGATTGACAGCATAAGGCTTACTGGCTGTGTTACGCATATATGTATCCTCTTTACTGCATCCGATGCTGTTTTAAGAGGCTATAATGTGAGCGTTGTAAAAGATGCGGTAGCTGGGCTCGAAAAACAGGATCATGACGCAGCCTTGAGAATTATGAAAAATGTGCTGGGAGTCGATATTGTTTAACCCAAAAAAAGTAGATTAATGCGTAATATAGCAATAAGAGGGTTGAAAGCATTTTTTTGATTAATGCAACACAAAAGGATATAAATTATGGGAGAGAAATATCTATATCAGCCGCTAACAAGTAAAGACAAAATAACAGTAGTGCTTTACAGACTGGGAATTGTGATGTCAACAGTAATTATCTCGATAATTGCGTATCTATTATTAATGAGCAGGGAACAATTTTATAATGATTCTCAAATTAATACTATTGCTAATTTTTTACTCATTTCACTCTACGTCTCTATTGGCATGAGCGTTTTTTTTATTCATCTTTATGTCAGCAGGTTTCACAGGGCGCTTAAAAATCTGTACTATATTTCCTTAATCGGACTTTTGTTATTATATGCGGTTTCAAAAGGAGATATAATCGGATTTATTTCCGGGAATCATGGAGCGCTTCTGCTTATTCCGCTTTCATGCTGTCTTGGTTTTATAACTGCAAAGGAGGCATTTTGCTTTAAATTGATTGAAGGATATATAGTCGCGCTGATAATGCCTGTTTTACTTGTGTTTTTATCTGCTGGTATTGTGTCAATGGAAGGTCTTTCTATTGGCGCGGCTGCAATCGCGGGAATGCTCATTTTTTTTACGATGAGAAAGGTATTTATGCCGCTGCATTTTGATATCGGTGATAAGTCTGCTTATTGCTGATTTCTTTATTGATTAATTATTTATCATCAGCTATGATTTAATAAGAACAAAATCTATGCGCGGAGGTATAGATGATTACCAGGGAAAGGGTTGAAGAGGTCTTGAGTAAAGTGAGAATAGGGCTTAAATCAGAGGGCGGCGATATAGAGCTTGTCGAGGTGAAAGATAATATAGTATATGTCAGGCTCAAAGGCGCGTGCGGAACATGTCCGATGTCCACGCTGACCTTAAAGAACTGGGTGGAGGCAACAATGAAAAGGGAAATACCGGAGGTAAAGGCTGTTCAGTCAGTATGATATCAAGCGGCAATATTTTAACTGACTTTTTAAAAAACAACATCGTATTTAGAATGTCATTTAAAGGAATTCTGATTAAAAAATTATATTTTCTTAATTTTATCTTCATTTTCCTGCTATTATTTCCGGCAGATGGCATAACTGAAACCACTGTTGAGGTCTATGCCGTAAGCCATTGGTCAATGGATGACGCCACAAGGATATTTATTTCCACTTCTGACAACGTCGAGTTCAGCAAGGGCAGGCTGGCTAACCCGGAAAGGCTTTTTTTTGACATAAAAAACGCGCGTTTGCTGAGGTCTATACAGACAAACTATACAGTAAATGACAGAATGGTAAAAAATGTCAGAATGGGCCAATTCACCCCTGACACTGTTCGAATAGTTATAGATATTGGATCAGTGGATTATGATTTCAAGACATTTCTTCTTGAGGATCCGTTCAGATTTTGCATTGTCGTATGGAACAAAAAGTCCTCCAACAGTAAAAGCGATCCTTTTTTGCCTGCCTTTATCCAGAGACGTGTGGTTATTGACGCAGGTCATGGCGGACATGACCCCGGCGCTGTAGGGCCAACCGGTCTCTACGAAAAGGATGTTGTTTTGGATATAGCTTTAAAAGTAAAGGATGCTGTTCAACGGGAATATCCTTTATATGATGTTATTCTTACACGCGACAAAGACGTCTTTATACCGCTCGATAAGAGAGCGGAGATTGCAAACAGGATGAACGCGGATCTGTTTGTGTCTGTACATGCGAACGCGAGTTATAACAGATATGCCCGCGGAATGGAAACATATATTCTAAACTGGACAGATAATGAGGAGGCAATGAGAGTGGCTGCGCGGGAAAACGCTATATCCCTGAAAAAAATGAAACAGGTTCAGGATGAACTCGGTATTATCCTGACTTCCCTTGAAAGAGAGAGCAAGAGAGATGAGTCTGTAAAACTTGCGGGATATATACAGAATTCCATGACCTCGGCGATAAAGTATAAATATCCTGAGGTTTACGACCGTGGTGTAAAGCAGGCGCTATTTTTTGTGCTTGTGGGCGCTAAAATGCCTTCTGCTCTTGTGGAAGTAGGGTTTATAAGCAATCAGGAAGAAGAAAAGCTGTTGTCTAACGAGATGTTCAGACAAAAAATAGCGAACTCCATTGTGTCAGGCATTAACAATTATTTCACCAACCTGCCTTTTCAAAAGTCAGCATCTGTAGAGAACAAGGATTACAAGACAATTCACGTCAAACAGGCCCTTCGGGCGGATAGTCATTAAAAGTACTCTGATCTGGTTTAATTATGCTTGATTATATTATTAAGAATGGCATTATTGTTGATGGAAGTGGTATTGAGCCGATTAAGGGTAACATTGGCATTTCCGGCGATAAAATCTCGTATGTCGGCAGTAAGGAGATGCCTGCCTTGACTGCAATTGATGCAGATGGACTTATTGTTGCGCCCGGCTTTATTGATACGCATGGCCATTCTGAATTTATATTGCTCGCAGATAACAGGGCAGAGGGAAAGCTCTCTCAGGGCGTTACATCAGAAATCAACGGCAATTGCGGAGTTTCGGCTGCGCCTTTGCTCGGAGATGCCTTTGCTCACAGGGAAACCGATCTGAAAGAACTCGGAATCAGGGAGAGGTGGACTTCCCTCAGGGCATACCTTGATATTTTAAGAAACAGGGGAATTTCATTTAACTTTGCCACTTTATGCGGTCATGGAAATATCAGGGCATCGGTTTTCGGATACAAGGATAGACATCCTGATAAACTCGAGATGAATGAAATGAAGGCTCTGTTGTCGGATGCGCTTAGAGACGGAGCTAAAGGGCTTTCAACAGGGCTTATTTATCCTCCCGGAATATATTCTGACACCGGGGAATTAATAGAGCTTTCAAAAATATTGGATGCCGGATGTGTTTATGCTTCTCATATGAGAAGCGAAGGCGATGCATTGATTGAAGCGATAAGCGAGATAATAAATATCGGCGAACAGGCGGCTGTTAATGTTCACATCTCGCATTTAAAGACATCGGGAAAACAGAATTGGTGGAAAATAGATGATGCGATAGTGATGATAGACTCGGCGAGAACAAAGGGTTTAAAACTCACATGTGACAGATATCCTTATATAGCTGCAAGCACAGACCTTGATTCAATATTGCCGTCCTGGGTATATGAGGGAGGCGTTGCCAGTGAGATGAGGCGGTTAAATGATAAGACCGCGCGCGGGAGGATTATATCCGAAATATCGGGAAGGACGGATGATTACTGGAGGAGTGTTTGCGTGTCATCTGTTAAAAAAAGCATAAACAAATGGATGGAAGGCGAAAACATTTTGGATATATCTCATAAGATTGATAAATCACCTGAAGACACGGTGATAGACATAATTGCTGATGAGGATGCGCGAGCAGGCGCAATCTTTTTTTCCATGAGCGAAGACAACCTTCTCAGGTTTTTGTCGCTGCCATATGCAATGATAGGCTCGGATAGTTCCGCTAGGTCATTTTCAGGCATAACATGCGTTGGAAAGCCTCATCCAAGGGGTTTTGGCTCATTTGCGAGATTTATCGGTAAATATGTTAGAGAAGGGAAACTGATGTCATTATCATCGGCTGTAAAAAAGATTACGTCTTTGCCAGCTTCAACATTCGGACTTTATGGCCGCGGTATCATAAAACAAGGCTATTATGCTGACATCGTTATATTCGATTATGAAAAGATAACAGACAGGGCGACCTTTAAAGAGCCTTACAGAAAATCTGATGGAATTAACTATGTATTTGTCAATGGGGCATTAGCTATAAAAGAGGGGGAGTTTACGGGTGCATTGTCTGGAAGGATTTTGTAATCATTTCCTGCCGGAGATTTGTAGTTGCTATCCATTCATAAGGGCTTTATGTCTAATATGAATATAAACGGTTTTAAACCCCTAATCGGCATCACTTCCGACATCGATGATCATTCGTTCAGATTGAGGCATGATTATGTCAATTCTGTTATAAAAGCCGGCGGGTATCCACTTATAGTAATACCTTCCTATGTTCAAAGTTCGTCCGTGAATGTTAAAAGTAAAAAGGTTGCTTCTGAAATCAGCAGGATTACGGATTTGATTGACGGACTCTTGTTAACCGGGGGCGATGACATTCATCCGGAATATTACGGGCAAACACTTTCAGTTCCTGAAAGTTTGTTGAAACCTGTTCGTAAAGAAAGAGTGGATTTCGAAATGGCCCTCTTAAATAAGATGATTCATTCGCAAAAACCAGTGCTTGGCATCTGCTACGGTATGCAGCTTATGAATGTGGCCCTTGGCGGCACTCTATATCAGGACATATATTATGAAGCAGACAGTCCAATTAATCACAGGACAGGAATGCACTATGTTGATATTAACGAATTTTTCATTCCAATAGCTGACAGGAGGAGATTATGCGTTAATTCTAGCCATCATCAGGCAGTTAAACGTCTCGCAGAAGGGCTGGATATCTTTGCCTCATCATATGACAATATGGTAGAGGCTTTTTATAAAAAAGACCATCCTTTTTTTGTTGGCGTACAGTGGCACCCTGAAAGAGGTTTTAATAAGAAATCAATAAAATGTGATAAGATTTCCTTAAGGATATTCCAGATGTTCATAGATAAATCGGCAATAATTCATACTATTAACGATCGAAACAAGGGCTGCGATAAATGACATACAACAGGTTTTATATAACAACTATAACTTTCTTTGTAGCTGTTTTGGGTTATTTAACCTATAAGATTTGGAAGCCCTTTTTATCGTCCATTGCATGGGCAATTGTTCTTTCGATAGTGGTTTATCCTCTTTACGCTTTGATCCTCAAATATCTGAAGTGGCGTCCTTTGGTTTCCCTGATAACTTTGTGCCTTATTATGCTTATAATAATAGCTCCTTTTTCCTATCTTTCATTCCTGCTTGTGAAAGAATTGAAGCTTATATCCGACTATATCGAGGGAGGAGGGCTCGAGGCTCTCCAGAAGTCTTTGCAGCATCCGAGGGTCAGGTATGTAACTGATTTAATAACTTCTATGTTCAACATAAGCGAAGCAGAGTTAAATAATGTTGTGGTGAATAACATTTCAAATCTCGGCAGGGAAATAATTGCGAGAATTACGAAGGGACTGGGTGATGTTGTTACAGTAGCGTTAAACTTCATCTTCATGGCTTTTACAATCTTTTTTCTCTTGAAGGACGGTCCGGAGTTTCTAAGAAGAGCCCGTGATTATATGCCCTTTTCTGAGGAGCAAAAGGACAGGCTTACAAAACAGGTGAATGACATCATAATCTCAACCATTTACGGCGGGGTTGTGGTGGCAATTGTGCAGGGAACAATGGGCGGACTCGCCTTTTATCTTCTTGACATACCCTCGCCTGTTATATGGGGGGTTGCCATATCGATAGCTTCTTTTATACCCCTTTTAGGCGCTTTTTCTATTTGGGGGCCGGCTACTATATATCTATTCATTCAGGGGAATGTCTTGAACGGGATGATACTCGCAATAATAGGTGCATTTGGAATAAGTTTGATTGACAATATACTTAAGCCAATTATTATTGGCGGCAGGACCAAGATGCCCGTGCTCGCCATATTTTTCAGTGTTTTGGGCGGTATAAAGCTTTTCGGACTGATAGGTCTTATAATGGGACCTCTGGTGCTGGCATTGCTTATATCAGTAGTAGAAATATTCAGAAACATTGAAGGAGGCAAAAATGCTTAACAGAACAGAATTAAGGGAAATTGCATCTATGGAAGGGAAAAATGGTTTCTTTGTGAGTCTGTATCTGAATGTTGATCCTATTTTTAATAAAAAGGGGGATTATATGGTTCATTTTAAAAATATGATGAAAAACTCCATTGAAACCCTCGATAAGGCGACGTATAAAGCCGTTAAAAACAGCCTTGAGAAAATTGAAAGCTATGTCACTTCCAACAAACGCATGTTTAAAAAGGGACTCGTAATCTTATGCACTTCTGATGATTCCTTCTGGAGTGATTATAATCTTAATGTGCCGGTCAGAAATAATCTGATTATTAATAAAACGCCGTATATGAAGCCCTTAATGTATATTGCGGACACTTATCAGAGGTACGCTGTTTTGCTCGTTGATAAGGAATCGGCAAGGATATTTATAATTCACCTTGGCGAGATTGTTGAATACGGCGAAGTTCACGCAGATGACATACCAGGAAAGCATAAGAAAGGCGGATGGTTTGCCTTATCCCAAAATCATTATGAAAGACATATAGATTATCATGTTGGCATGCACCTGAAAGAAGTTGTACAGAAATTGGATTCATTTATCAGCAGTGAGTATGTGGGAAGGATCATAATTGGCGGCTCTGACGAAGCAGTTGCCATGGTCAAAAGAATGCTGCATAAAACAGCGCTTGATAAAATAATCGGTACCGTGAAAATAGAAATGTTCGCATCATCTGATGACATTTTGAATAAGGCAGGGGCTGTAGTATCCGAATATGAAAAAGACAAGGAGCTGGAGACTATCGAGACACTTATTGCAAGCGCCATGAAAAATGAAAATGCTGTTTTAGGATTAAATAATGTTCTAAACGCACTGCAGGAGCAGAGGGTGATGAAGCTCGTTTTCATGAGGAATTATAAAGAAAATGGTTATTCCTGCAGTTCGTGCGGATATTTAACCGCTCAGAAAGTGGATCCCTGCCCGTACTGCTCAAAAGAGATGGAGGAAGTTGATTATATGGTTGATTTGGCCGGAGAAAAGGCCATTCAGCAGGATGCCTTAATCGAGGTAACCGAAGAGAACAAATTATTGAAGGAATCAGGCGGAATAGGCGCCTTTTTAAGATTTTAAGCAAGGAATAGTTTATTGCAATTGCTATTTAAACACGTGAGCAGGCATGCTGCCATGCCATTATTGTTCATTTATTCAGTGATTAGCATAATGCTTGCGGCATGCTCCTCTTCATCGCGCATTGATGGGTATGTTTATTACAGGCTTAACGCAAATCCCTCAACTCTTGACCCTGCTCTGATAACAGATGTTTCTGGCGCGTCAATAGCAGCAAAGCTTTTTAACGGGCTTGTTCGATTAAGTGAAGATCTCGAGATTATCAGCGATATTGCCGAGCGATGGGAGATATCCGATGATGGCTTGACATACAGGTTTTTTCTGAACAAAGGCATTAAATTTTCAAATGGCCGTGAAGTTGTGGCCGGAGATTTTAAATATTCCTTTGAACGGGTTTTAGACCCTGAATCAAAATCACCAAATGCGTGGGTCTTTGAAAAAGTTGACGGCTCAGAGGAGTTTAAAAAAAAGATTGCTGATGATGTCAGGGGCTTTGCAGTAGTAAATGATTACATATTTGAGATCAGACTGAAAAAACCTTTCTCGCCTTTTCTAAACATGCTGACCACAACACCGGCATATGTGGTGCTGAAGCCGGTTGAGGAGAAATCTGACAAGGATTCACGGAATCTTATTTTTGGGACGGGTCCATTTGTCTTAATGCAATGGCAGCCTAATATTACCGTTGTATTGCAAAAACGGGATGATTATTTTGGGGAAAAGCCTGCTGTTAAAGGCATAGTGTATAAAATAATCCCTGAGGATTTAACGGCTATAACAGAGTTTGAGTTGGGCGGTATAGACGTTATTTCTCTTCCTGCATCGGCATATTCAAGATTCAGGAACGATGAAAAGTGGCATGACCACATACTTTCTCTTAAAAGTCTGAATACGTATTATCTCGGAATGAACGCATCGAGACCGCCGTTTAATAATAAAAACCTCAGAAGGGCTGTTTCATACGCGATAGACAGGGATAGGATACTTAAAACATTTTATGAAGACAGGGGAAGAAAGGCTTCAGGCCCTGTGCCGGATTTATTAAGAAAATGGTCTGTCTCTGATTCGGATATTGATTTTAATGCTGAATTGGCCGCTGAAATTATTACTAAAGAAGGGATGACCGGGATAAAGGTAAATATGTATGTTACTTCGGATCAGGAGGTGCTGGATTTAGCGGAGATTATTCAATCATATCTTTCAGAGGCTGGTATAAATGTCATGATAAAGCAGCTTGAGTGGAGCAGCTATAAAGCCGCTATCAATAAAGGTGAGCCTGATATGTTCTGGCTGAGCTGGTGGGCTGACTATCCTGATGCTGAAAATTTTTTATTTCCTTTGTTTCATTCAGCAAATCTCGGTTCAGCAGGCAACAGGACGCGGTATGTCAATAAGGAAGCTGATCTCCTGATAGAAAAAGGACAGCATTCCATAAGTGAAAGAGAAAGAATAGGCTATTACAAACGGGCCGAGGAGATTATTATTAGTGATTTGCCAATGGTATTTTTTTGGCACAGGACAGATTATTTAATCAAGCAACCATGGATAAAGGGCTACAAGGTTTACCCTATTTATACAATTGACAAGGGAACAGAAATAGAAATAACAAGCATCAAATAGTTAGCCAGAAAACTGCAATTATGTCATAAGATAACAGTGGCATGAACAGATAAAAGCCTTTATCCTATATTCGGCAGTTGACAGAACTGTCTT
>JBBILM010000059.1:0-3711 GCA_037444915.1 Nitrospirota bacterium
CTCTTAATCAGCGGGTCGGAGGTTCGAATCCTCCACGGCTCACTTATTCATATCTGCCACTATTTCTATAATTCAATTCTGTTAACCCTAATATTGCGGCAAGACTGATTCTCTGCCTGTTCCAATGATATTAAAAAATGCTATATTATTAAAATATATTGATAAAGCTGGAGAATTTTCTAATTACATGAAAAAACTGAGATTAGGCATCATTCAATCATTCATTATTGTCATTTCTTTGCTGTTTGGCGTATATCTTATTTGGGACTACCAACAAAGCCTTTCAAATGCAAGGAAAAGCGCTCAAAACCTTTTTTTGCAGATTAGCAGAAACATCAAGGCTGATTTGGAAAAAATCAAGGATGCCTCAGATGCGATATTGACCACTACAAAGGCATCTTATGATGCCGGTATTATTGATTTTGGCGCGCCAAAGATGGTTAATGCCGTATTTATGCCAAGGATGAAGGTGTATCCCTTTATCACATCTATAAATTTCGGCGATTCGCTCGGAAACGGCTATCTCATACTAAGGGCAGGCGACGCTTGGACAGAAAGGACGCAAAAGGATTCATGGATGAACAGGTTGAAGATCGCTGCTGAAAAAGATAAGGCAACATGGTATAAGCTCGACCACAAAGGGGAGGTGATTTTTACAGAAAAAAAACTGGATGATTACGATCCCAGAGTAAGGCCATGGTATGAAAATGCAGTAAATAGCGAGGGAATCTCATGGAGTGATCCGTATATTTTCAGAACGACTCAGGATATAGGCATTACAGCATCAATGGTCATCGGCAAGAGATATGGCATTGAAGGAGTTCTCGGGGTGGACATAATGCTGAAAGACTTGTCAAATGCCATTGCCGGTTTAGTGAAAGAAAATCCGGAGATAAAAGTTCGCATTGTCGGCTATGACGGCTCGGTACTTGCTTGCTCTGATATAAAACATTTCCATTCGTGTCTGAAAGAGCGCACTAATCTGCCTAAAACAAATGAATGCGGGTATGAGATTCTTGATGTTGCTATGAAGACCGCTGATGCGCAGAAGAAGCCGTTAGTTGATTTCTCATTTGATGGGCACAGATTTGTTTCAGCCAGTGAGCGCATCAGACTGTCCGCTGGAAGTGAGATGTCCGTCATCATCACAATGCCTGAAAGAGCGATGCTAAAGGATTTTTACAGAGCAGCCGCATGGAAGATAATAGTCTTTCTCGCTATCCTCATATTGGCAAGCGGTTGGTATGTCTGGAAATATCTTATCCCTTTAAAAAAACTTTCGATTGAAATGAAAAAAATGGGTTCAGGTGAATCAGCAGGGGCGCTCACAATTGCTTCGCGAAATGATGAAATAGGGGATGTTGCGTCCGAGTTTGAAAAGATGAGGTCTGCTATTGAGAAACATCAAGGTCAGATGCTTAAATCATCAAAAGAACTCTGCACACTTAATGACAGGCTGAATGCGTTATGGGAAACGAGCAGGATAGCTGATGCTGACTATGGAACACTATGCAGTCACATTCTCGGCGAGATAATGTCAATGTCACATAGCAAATACGGATTTTACGCGATTATGAGCGAGGATGAAAAAGTCATGAATATATATGCATGGTCAGAGAATGTTATGAGTGACTGTTCTATGCATGCTGAAAAGTTGGCGTTTCCGATCGCAAATGCCGGCTTATGGGCTGAGGCTGTGATAAACAAGCAGCCTCTTATAGTTAACAGCTATGCGGATGAAACAAGGAAGTCAAAAAAGGGTCTGCCTGACGGGCACATTGCAATCAACCGGTTATTAGTGGTGCCGGTTGTTCGCGAGGGAAAGACTGTGGCAGTTGCAATAGTTGCGAATAAGGAAATTGATTACACAGACGAAGACACTAAGCAATTAGATGCCTTTCTTTCGAGTGTTCAGGTTGTTATTGACAGGAAAAAGGCCTACGAGTCCCTTGAAGAATCGGAAAGCAAATACCGCAGGATATCGGGCGAATTCAACGCGCTCCTCGATGCTGTTCCTGACAGCATAATTCTTTATGACAGGCAATTAAAAGTCGTTTGGGCCAACAATAGCGCGGCTAAGGCTGTTGGACTGAATCTGCCGGATATAACAGGTTCTTACTGCGGCGACATGTGGCTTAAACGCGGTTCTGTTTGCGATCCATGTCCTACTTCAAGAAGTTTGCAATATAAAGAATTGGCAAGTGAAGTAGTAACCTCACAGGATGGAAGGGTTTGGGATGTAAGGACAATACCGATATTTGATGCTGGCGGCGAGGTGGTTAATGTGATGGAGGTGTGCCGTGATGTTACAGAGCACCGCAGGCTTGAAGAGCAGCTTCGCCACGCTCAGAAGATGGAGGCTGTCGGCCAGTTGACCGGCGGCATTGCCCATGACTTCAATAATATTCTTTCAGCCATCATAGGCTACGGACATCTCCTTAAGATTAAGGCAGAAGATGTTACAGGAGAAGAAGAAATCAACGAAATGCTGAAGGCTGCTGACAGGGCTGCCAAGCTGACGCAGAGCCTTCTTGCGTTCAGCAGGAAGCAGGTTATGGATATAAAGCCGGTTGACCTTAATGACATAGTGAGAAATATGATCAGGCTGATTTTGCGGACACTGGGCGAGGAGGTCGAACTGAGAACAGCTCTTTCCTCTGAAGAAATTATTGTTCAGGCAGATTCAGCTCAAATAGAACAGGTGCTGCTTAATCTCGCAATGAATGCAAAGGATGCCATGCCTGACAGAGGTATGCTTAAAATCGAAACCGGTTTTTTCAATATTGATGAGCATTTTGTCAAAAGCCACAGCTATGGAAAGCCCGGCAGATACGCAATTATGACTGTAAGCGACACAGGCATTGGGATGGATGCGGATACAAAGGCTAAGATATTCGAGCCTTTCTTTACCACAAAGGAGGTTGGAAAAGGGACAGGGCTTGGCCTTGCGATGGTATATGGCATTATCAAGCAGCACAGCGGTTACATAAATATTTACTCTGAGCAGGGAAAAGGAACGACATTCAGAATATATTTGCCTTTGGCTGAAAAAACAGGGAAATCATCTCTGCCTGAAAAGGATAGTTTGACAAGGGAAATACCGCAGGGGACCGAAACCGTCCTCCTGACAGAAGATGATGAGTCATTAAGAAGGCTTTTAAGTACAGTGCTTCAAAAATCAGGGTATTCTGTAATTGAGGCTGAGAACGGAGAAGAAGCAGTAGCAAGGTTCGCTGAGAATAAGGACTCTGTCAGTTTGCTTATACTTGACGTTATAATGCCCAAAAAAAACGGAAGGGAGGCTTTTGAAGATATTAAGAAAATAAGGCCTGATATCAAGGCGATATTTGTCAGCGGATATACAGCCGATGTAATACATAAAAAGGGCATACTTGAAGAAGGCATTGACTTTATCATGAAGCCGGTAGAGCCAGGGGAACTCTTGCATAAAGTAAGGAGTGTGCTTGACCGAGAGAACTGACCGGCTGTAAATTTGCGAAAAACTGAAGTATACTTCTTATATTGAGGGGGAGATTTTTTGTTCATGGGGGATATTATGAAATGCTGGTTTTGTGAAAATGAGGCGCAAGGTGTTTGCGCTGCCTGCGGCAGGGGATTGTGCGGTAATCATGCCCATCAAAATGATGTAATGACCTTGACAAAGTCTGATACATCCACTGGTTATACCTCTTACTACAATGTTTATAATTC
>JBBILM010000059.1:3811-13593 GCA_037444915.1 Nitrospirota bacterium
TTTATAATTCACAAATCATAGAAGCAATCCAATGAATCAGCCCGTTTGATAATCCTCATTGCGATTCAAAGTGTTTGAGGGTATCTATGCCTTTTATATTACACATCAACTCTCTTGCGTTTTGTCTCTTTTTTTTGATTTGTTTAAGGAAGACAAAAAACGTTTGATTTAGGGTATAATTAAAAAGCTATCAAGAGCCATAGCCGCTTTTGAGATTAAGGATTTGCTGCCGGTATTATTTTATTGCTGCGGAAAATCTTCAATTTTGCTCATGACAGAGAACATTAACATATGTCCAGAGGCTGCGGTGGAAACAAACAGTTCGGCCGGGCATAAATGCCCTGCGAGCGAAAAGCTGAACAGGATGATTGCCTTGTGCGAGCTCGCTAAGGCTACCCTGTTTGTTCATGACTTCGATGAACTCCTGCGAAAGATTTCCGAAGAAACAGCAAAACAGTTTAACGCAACAGGCTGCATGATTCGCCTGATAGAAGATGACAAGCTCAGGATTAAGGCATCTTATGGTTTGCCCGAAGAGATGGCAGAGGATGTAACCGTATCAATAGGCGAAGGCATTGCCGGAATGGCAGCAAGCGAGGGCAGGACTATCATAGCTAAAAGCCCCGAAGAATTCGGCTTTATCGCGCCAAATATAACTATTCAGACCGCAATATGCACACCTCTTAAAATAGATGAACAAATAATAGGAACGTTCGGGTTGTACGATAAAAAATTGTCATCTCAAGAACAGGGTCAGGTTGATACAATAATCCCTTTTACAGAAGACGATGTTATAACATTTGAGAACTTCGCGTCCATCGCGGCCATAGCTATTGATAAATCCATACTTTGTGAAAACGCGCTAAGAAAGGAGCGGGAGGCTGTAGAGGCAAGGGAAAAGGGAGAAGAGCTTAAGAATTATTTGTTCGGCCTTATAGAAAATACTGCTGATGCCATAGTTTCTTCGGATCTGAACGGCATTATAACCTCGTGGAATATAGGCGCTGAAAGGATTTACGGTTATTCCCGCGAAGAGGCCATGGACAGATTCCTGCCGTTTGTGCCTGACTTTCTGGTGCACGCGGAACTGGCTTTGATAGAGAGGGTTAAAATGGGAGAGACAATAAAAGACCTTGAGACCTTCAGGCGCACAAGAGATGGAAATATAATTGACATAAATCTTACTTTGTCTCCGATAAAGGACTCTGCCGGCAGCATAATCGGCATAAGCGGAATTGCCAGAGACATAACAGAGAAAAAGAAGACAGAGAAAGAGCTTATAAAAACCAATGATATGCTGTCCAGGCTTTATTTCATCGGCTCTGCCATGAGAGGCACTCTTGAGCTCGATAAGATGTTGAGGATGGTGCTCACGGCAGTTACAATGGGAGACGGACTCGGGTTTAACCGTGCCATGCTTCTGCTTGTTGAAGACGGTTTTTTAAAAGGCGCGATGGGCGTTGGCCCGGCAAGTTACGAGGAGGCCTGGGAGATATGGTCAAGGCTGTCCGCGGAGCAGAAGAATCTGCACTCTCTGATGGAGGAAATAGAAAACGTTCCTCCTAAAAAGGATTTCTTCATGGACAGGCTTTGCTGCGGGGTTAATATATCACTTCAGGAAGATACCATTCTTACAAAAGCAGTAAAGGAAAAAAAGGCATTTAACGTACCCAATGTTTATTCAGAACCCCTTTCAGATCCGTTGCTGATACAGCAGCTCGGGACAATGGCTTATGCAGTTATACCGCTTATATCAAGGGACAGGGCCATAGGTGTTTTATGGGTTGACAATATGTTCTCAGGAAGGGTTATTACATCGACGGATATGGAATTTCTGAAGGGTTTCAGCGATCAGATATCTTCTGCCATAGAAAACGCTAGGCTTTTTGAGCAGGTGTTTCAGGCAGAACAGGAGCTTGAAAATATCTTTGAATCTATTTCTGACCTTGTATATTTCAACAGCAGCGACTATACAATAAAAAGGGTAAATAAAGCTGTTGTTGAGAAGATAGGCAAGCCGATGGATGAAATAGTCGGGGAAAAGTGTTATAAGATTTTTCATGGAATGGATGAGCCATGGAATAAATGCCCACACCATAAGACATTATCGGTAAAAAAACCCTTTGTTGAAGAAATAGAAGACCCGGCGCTCGGAGGCTCTTTTTTGATCTCGAGCTCGCCGATCTTTGATAAATCAGGATTGATAATCGGCACAGTTCATATTGCAAGGGACATAACAGAGTCTATAAAAATGAGGGAAAAGGTCGCGTCAGCCGAAAGAATGGCATCGCTCGGAGAAATGGCTGCAAAAGTGGCTCATGAGATAAGAAATCCCCTGCTTTCCATAGGAGGATTTGCCAGAAGACTCGAAACAAAGCTGAGCGGGAATTTAAGGGAGTATTCAAGGATAATCGTCGAAGAAGTGAACCGCCTCGAGGATATACTGAGCGACACTTTAAGTTTTGTCAGAACTACAAAGATAGAAAAGAAAAAAGTTGACCTGAATGAACTTGTTGATAATATCATGACTCTGCTTGAGCCTGCAATTTATGAAAGAGGCAATGTTTTGCTGAAAGATGCAGAATATCCTGTTAATATATATACTGATTATAACAAGTTTAAAGAGGCTCTTTTAAATATATTAGGCAATGCCAATCAGGCAACCGATAATGGAACTATAATAATAAGGACGCATAATATAACGTCTCACAGGGATGAGGATTTATTCGGCAACAGGATTGAGGAGAAAACGGTTTTAGTTGAAATAGAAGATAACGGGTGCGGGATTAAAGAGTCTGATATAAACCGCATTTTTGATCCATTTTTTACAACTCGGCCTGCTGGCACAGGACTTGGTCTGTCTATAACAAAAAGGATAATAGAGGAGCTTGATTTTAAAATAGAGGTGGAGAGCCAGTGGGGCAAAGGAACAAAATTTAAAATTTCTATACCCGTTCAGGAGGAAGAGATATGAAAGTACTTGTTGTTGACGATGAGAAAAACATATTGAGGCTTTATCAGGCTGAATTAGGAGATGAGGGATACGATGTTGTTGTTGCCAACTCCGGAAGGGAGGCATTGGAGCTTTTTGAAACCGTGAACCCCGATATTGTGACGCTCGATATACTGATGCCGGATATGGACGGAATACAGGTGTTAAGGCAGATGAAGGAGAAGAAACCCAATGTCCCTATAGTAATGCTTACAGCCTATGATTACAGGGATGATTTTTCTGTGTGGGTGGCTGATGCTTATGTGGTTAAGTCTTCGGACATGAGCAACCTAAAGGCTGCAATAAAGCAGATTGCAGAAAAAATGGTGTGACGCTTGATAATCAGGCCTTCTTCTTTCGCCTATGGCGGTTTAGCCATTGGCAGACTGGAGGGGAAGGTTGTGATGATAAAGGGCGGCATACCCGGAGAGCTTTTAGATATATGTTTCGAAAAAGAGAAAAAAGATTACTATACGGCCTCTGTTTCAAAGGTAATAGAACCCTCGCCGGAAAGAATAACGCCTGCGTGTAAATTTGCGGGCGTATGCGGCGGATGCCAGCTCCAGCACATTTCTTACAACAAGCAGGTGCAATTTAAAGAACAGGCGCTTAGCGAATGCCTAACCCGCCTTTCAAAGATAGACGCAGACCTTTCATCCCCTATTTTTCGCGAACCATGGAATTACAGATTCAGGGGACAGTTTAAAATAGATCGTGAAAAAATCGGTTTTTTCAGAGAAAAAACGAGAGAGATAATTGATATTGACAATTGCCCTCTAATGGCAGGGGAAACAAACAAATACCTTTTAATATCAAAAAGGCTTTTAAAAAACGTTCATTTAAAGGAAATACATATATCGGTTGGAGACGTTGCTGTTGGCCTTATAAAAAGTGGGGATACGTCTAACGCGCAATCTTATTGGCGGGAATTAGCCTCAATGTTTATGACTTCAGGCTTTTCAGGAATATGGATAGAGCATCAGAATGGGCGGATATTAAAATATGGGTTGCCTTATACAACCTTTAATCTTGCAGACCTGCAATATACTGTCTCGCCAATGAGCTTTTTTCAGAGCCACTGGAGGCTTAATCAGGAGGTCGTGAAATTCTTAATGGATAGTCTCCAGCCGCTAAAAGGCAAAAGAGTCCTTGACTTGTACTCTGGCGCAGGCAACTTTTCAATTCTACTTTCAGGAGATGCTGAGGCCGTGACAGGCATTGAAGAGAATCCTTACGCTATTGAAGACGGAAAAAGGAATTTACGCGTTAATGGAATCGGGAACTGCAAATTCATTCATGCCGCTGCCGAAGATTTTGATGTTAATCAAGATGTCGATATTTTGCTGATAGACCCGCCAAGGTCAGGCATTACAAACAGGGTAATGAACAAGATTCTCTCCTTAACTCCCGAAACGATTGCCTATATTTCCTGCAACCCTGCCACTCTGGCAAGGGATTTAAAAAAACTCCTTGCGAAATATTCCATAGAATCAATAAGGATGATAGATTTTTTTCCCCAGACATATCACATAGAATCACTGACATTTTTGAGGCTAAGATAAAAGCAAGTGTGTTAAAATTAACTTGATGCCACTTTTATGCCCTTTAGACGGACTTGAGAAAAATCATCAAATTGTTATCTGCGACAGCGAGATTTCCATGCAGGCTCATAAGTACCTGTTTCACTTTGGCAATAATGCTTATTTAAAAGCAGGGACGGAAGACATATTTGATGCTGTCGCATCGGTGATAGATCATTGTAATTCTGAATCATCTTGTTCATCAGGGCATTCAATTGCATTTGAAAAGATACACTTATCTCTTAAGTGGGAGAATATGCTGCGCGTTTGCCTATGGTCTAAGGCCACACCCACTATCGGAGATGCATTCACCCTTCTGAGAAATGCCGGAATTTCCTCTGAGGAACTTCAGCCTTTTAAGACCTCGGCGGATGTAAATGACATATTTCCATGGCTGTATTACGGAAAAAAATTTGATGTCCTGAAAAAGATATGTCATTCAGCGAAAAAGCAGGCTGAGATCCATATCAAAAGTCATTCTGTGCGGGTAAATTGCCACCTTGTAGCTGAAGAAACGCGGCAGATAGTCGCAAGCAGCCTTTGACGAACCTGCTGACCCTCCGTGCGAGGGAAAAAAAGAAATTGGACTATATTGTTTGATTAGGCAATGATTTAATGAATTTCAGATATTCCTGAGGCGGGTCTATAATTTGCAGCCCTATACAGTCTGTTGTTCGCTCAGGCGGCATTTTATGATATGCCCATCTTGTTTTGCAGTGAAGAGTTATGCTCTTTCCGGCATTGACTTTAAGTGTGAGGATTATTTCCGAACCAGTCGTAAATTTCTTTAAGGTTGTCAGGGATGGGGTTGTTATAATTTGAATGCCCTGTTCGGAAATGTCTTCTATAAAAACAGCGTGTTTGGAATCGCCGGATATCCGCTCTGCCTTTAAACTTACCTTGAATCTTTTATGCTGCCTCCGTTCCATTGCAGAATTGTAGCATATTTAATTTTTTTTTTTTGCAGGAAAATTTTTATGCTTATCTAAAAAAGCGGACATTTGTCAAAAATTCATTTAACCCGATGATTTATTGAGGTTATAATGAGTCCCGGCATGAAAAAAGATGTATAATAAATAGTTAGTTTAAGTTGCACTAATTTAGCTCCCGCGGGTTGCTGCAGGCATCTTCGATGAAGTTTTAAAAAGAGGGAGAAATGAAGAAGATATACGTGCTTGACACCAATGTCCTTATCCACGATCCAGAATCTATTTTTAAATTCGAGGAAAATGATATTGTTATTCCTATCAGCGTTATAGAAGAGCTCGACGAGCTTAAAAAAGGACACGGTGAAATTCCCTATTCCGCAAGGCATGCACTGAAGCTTATAGACTCTCTGAGGGCCAGCGAGGAAGGCAAGATGTATAATCTCGCCCATGGAACACCTATTCCAAACAATAAGGGAGGGATTTTAAGGATAGAAACCAAGGAGAGTTCCAATCTGCTCGCTAAGGATTCCCCGGACAACTGGATAATATCAGTTGCTTCAAACCTTGCTGATCAACATAAGCCTACGCCAGTAATCGTTGTTTCAAAAGACACGGCTGTGAGAATTAAGGCAGAGTCTTTTGGACTGCCGGCAGAAGATTACAAACATGATAAAACATCTATATACAAGGAGTATGGAAGGGTGCTGCACGGAAGCGATTATCCTGACGGCATACTTTCCGTTCGATATGTCCAGAGCGGCTCGGACATATATCGCATGCAGGGAGATGACAGGCAGACAAAAATAAAGGGGGGCAGGACGCTTGATAACATTATCCCGAAGAACATCGAGCAGGAGTGCGCCATAGACGCGCTTACAAGTCCGGAGATAGAAGTCGTGGCGCTTGCAGGGACTGCTGGCACTGGCAAAACACTGCTTGCTCTCGCTGCAGGGCTTCATCAAACCACAAAAAAATCACCGCTGTATGAACAGGTGCTTGTTGCGAGGCCGACAATACCCATGGGAGGAGTTGATATTGGTTACCTGCCCGGGGATATAAAGGAAAAGCTTAATCCATGGATGCAGCCAATATTCGACAATCTTGAGTTTATTGTAAATACGCCAAAGACTTTAATGAAAGATAATGCCTTTATGAGTAAGTACAAGAGCTACCAGTATCTGCTTGATTCCGGTATTATTCAGATAGAGCCTCTCAGTTACATACGCGGAAGGTCACTGCCGAGGCGTTACTTTATTGTTGACGAAGCTCAACAGTTAAGGCCGATAGATATAAAGACAATTATTACAAGATGCGGAGAAGGCACAAAAATCGTATTCACCGGAGACCTTGAGCAGGTTGATCATCCATTTCTCGACGCACATTCAAATGGGCTGGCTTATCTGATAAGCAGGTTTATCAATGAAGATACTTTCTGCTACATTAATTTGACAAAAACAGCAAGGTCATCCCTTGCTGAAAAGGCTGCCAAACTTTTGTAAGGTGCGGACAGGGTTTATCCAAATAATGCGATGAAGCATAAATATATAGCAGCATAGGCAGATAAATGGCTTTATCTCGCCACATTATTGAGGCTCGTAAAAAAAGCATATGGAATAAAAACAACAGGACTGATTTGTTGGAGTGTTTTTAAAAATTGCGAATTATAAAGACATTTATCTGCTTATGTTGCTGTGCAAGCTTATGAACAATATGCGCTATAATTCTTTGAGCCTTTCTGCCTGATAATGGGTGATGAGTGTATCTATGATTTCATCCATGGAGCCTTCCAATACCTGTTCCAGTTTGTGCAGTGTTAAGCCTATCCTGTGATCGGTCACACGGTTCTGAGGGTAGTTATAAGTCCTTATTCTCTCGCTTCTGTCGCCTGTTCCGACCTGGGTTTTTCTGTCCGCAGCGCGCTCCTTTTCTTTTTTTTCTATTTCCAGTTCAAGGAGCCTTGAACGAAGAACCTTCATCGCCTTTTCCCTGTTCTTCAACTGCGACCTCTCATCCTGGCATTGAACCACCATTCCTGTAGGAAGATGAGTAATCCTTACAGCGGAATACGTGGTATTAACGCTTTGACCGCCTGCGCCTGATGAGCAAAAGGTGTCAATCCTTAAATCCTTTTCTTCCACCTTTATGTCAACATCTTCTGCCTCAGGCAATACCGCCACAGTTGCTGCTGACGTATGTATCCTGCCGGATGCCTCGGTAACAGGCACTCTTTGAACCCTATGAACACCGCTTTCATATTTAAGCCTGCTGTAAGCCCCTTTTCCAGTAATATTCGCTATTATTTCTTTTAAACCGCCTATTCCTGTGGGGCTCGAGTCTATTATTTCCACCTTCCATCTCTTTGATTCAGCGTATTTAGTGTACATCCTGAAAAGAGAGGCGCCAAAAAGGGCTGCCTCTTCTCCGCCGGTTCCAGCCCTGATTTCGAGAATAACATTTCTTTCATCCCTCGGATCCTTTGGAAGAAGCATGATTTTTAATTCATCCTCTAAAACAGGCCTTCTGTCTTTAAGCTGCTCAAGCTCTTCCTGGGCAAGCGCCCTCAGCTCACTGTCCCCGCTTTTCAGGAGCTCTTCTGCCTCTTCCAGTTCGAGGAGAGTTTTCTTGTATTCCTGAATCTTTTCATGGATAGGCTGCAGCTCTGCCTGTTCGCGGGAGAGTTTTTGATATTCATTCTGATTCGATAAAGTGGCTGGATTTGCGAGCGCGTTCGTTATCTCATCATATTTTTCTTCTATGACCAAAAGCTTCTCTAACATTGCCTGCAAACCTCTTTTAAACCATCATCGCCGGGCATGTCCAGTTTCAAAACTTCCTTCAGCGCGGCTACTGCAACTTCTATCTGGCTGTTATCCGGCTCTCTGACAGTAAGCCTCTGAAGTAAAAGGCCGGGGGAAATCAGTGCGCGCATTAAAGCGTTGTTTTTTACCTTTGCGGAAAACCTCAGTGCCTCGTATGATACGCCGGCTATCACAGGTATCAGGATAATCCGCGACAATAATTTCTCGGCGAAAGACCATTCTTTGGGAATAGAGAGAAATACCAGAATACTGATAACCATTACAATCAAAAGAAAACTCGTTCCGCATCTTGGATGATACGGTTTGTATTTATTTACATTTTCGAGTGTTAACTCCTCGCCAGCTTCATATGCGTAAATAACCTTATGTTCGGCCCCGTGATATTCGTATATGCGTCTCATTTCCTTCCACAATCCTATGGAAAATACATAAAGCAGGAATATGCCCACTCGCAGCACGCCATCTATAAAATTAAATAGCAGGGAATTGGAAAGAACCTCGGGAACAGCCTCTCCTATTACGGTAGTAAAGAACAGGGGAAGAAATTTAAAGAGGCCTATGGCGAGAAAAAAAGCAATTACAATTGATATTATAATCCCGAATTTGCTGTCACTTTTAACCTCTTCTTTATATGCCACGCTGCCCGAGAACTCAATTGCCTTGACGCCAATGGTAAGGGCCTGAAAAAGCCCAACCACTCCCCTTATAACCGGCAGTTTAAAAAAAGGATGCGGTTTTTTTAGTTCAACAGTTTTAAGGCTTATGTCGCCATCCGGACACCTGACAGCAACGCTCCAGCCCTTTGGCGATTTCATCATCACGCCTTCTATTACAGCCTGACCGCCTATGTTCTTCATCTATTTATCCTTTTTGCTCGCAGGATTATACCTGCGGTTTTTTTACCCAAATTAACGCGATCGAGAAAATGCAGGTGCTGAAAAAATATCTTTTGGTTAAAAACAGGAAACCCTGCCTTATCCCCAAACAAAAAGGGATTAGAATTCAGACTGCGCGCTAAACTCTAATCCCCTTATATCTAAGACGCTATTTTTTTGAATACTTTCTCTTGAATTTCTCTACCCTTCCTTCAGCATCGAGTATTTTCTGTTTTCCAGTAAAGAATGGATGGCATTTTGAACATATGTCGAGGCGAATGCTTTCAGTGGTTGAGCGGGTTACAAACGACTCTCCGCAGGCGCACATAATCTTTGCCTCTTTATAATTTGGATGAATTCCCTCTTTCAACTTGCAAACCTCCTGAAGATATTCTTTGTTAATACTTAACATTTTACAAGATGTGATATTTTTTTAGCAAGTAGAAGCGCTCTGAAGGAATTTAGATTGTTTTTAGATAAATTGAATGCCGTTAATATCTCGGCTTATTTAATTTGTAGAATATGAAAAATAGTTGTGATAAACTTAGCTACAGGAAGCCATAAATGTTAGCACTGAAAGGAGGGGG